>JBFMDX010000026.1 GCA_040753795.1 Thermodesulfobacteriota bacterium | reverse complement strand
ATCGCCGCTGCCATCCCGGTCCAGATTTCCGAAATGCTCCAATTCCCAGTTATCATCCATGCCGTCGCCGTCGCTGTCATTGCCCGCGGAAATGGTCACCGGCACAATCTGCATGGTGATCAGTTCGTCGTCGGAGGCCCGGAAGGAAAGCATGTAAGAACCGGCCTGACCCGGGGCAGGCATCCATGTGAAGGTTCCGCTGCCGTCGCCATTGTCCGTAAAACTGGCGCCGTCCGGAAGATTTGAGATAGACAGATGCGGCATCAATCCTTCCGGATCGGTGGCCTGGATATCAAATGACAACAACTGACCTTCGACGCCGTTCTGCGCCATCACCAGATCGATAACCGGCGGCTGATTTGCGGAGGCCGTACCAAAAACGACGGTATATCCACCGGTAGAGGCGACGTCAAAGACGTTTATATAGTAATCCCAACCCGCGGACGGCGGGTCTTTTCTTTCTTTTGAGAGCCAGGCATTGGCTGCCTTTATCCGTTTGCCATCACCGCGGATGACTTCCGTGATGGTTTTCTGCCCACTGAACGGGTCCGTTGCCCGGGCATATACGAATTCACTGGCTCCGGGGCTGAAAGAAAAAGTATAGTTATTACCAGACCCCGAAAAAGTGGCGACATCGGAATAATCAATAACGACGGTATCCCATATGGAACTTACGGCCTCGGATTCATATACCCGCAAGGTATCGCCGTCTTTTGCCAGAAAATCACAGTTTGCGTCCCGGCCGGGCAGGTCCACCAGGACGTCCCGGACAAGAAAATGGGTCTGGGGATTGCCGTCGATTATCGAGGTCAATTGTCCGCCAAGCTCATCGGCGTGCGTTACCGTGGCGCTGAATTCGGTGAAGATACCGGACAGGCTGCAGATCATCTGCCAGCGTCCGACCGCGGCCTCATTGGGCGCCACATCCCCGAAAGAAACCAGCAGGCTGTTTTCAGTGGTCACGCCATTGACCTCACTGCCGATAATGGAAAATCCGATCAGGAGGTTGTGCTCATTCTCGATAATTTTCGGCTGGGCGGAATCTATTTCTAAATCATAAGCGGTGTTATGACCCGTATTTTTGACCCGCACCCCGAGGGTAAACGGCACCGACGGCTCTGTTGCAGGAGTAAAAGCATCATCTCCATATACGTTCTGGGATAAGAAATAATCCAGCATCAACAAAGGCAAAGGTTTGACGAAAATATAATCCGGCGAGACTTCGGTGACATGTTCTTCGCCGCCCATGGTATAGGTCAGTCTGGCGCCGACATAATACAGTTTACCCTCGGGATTCTCATCCGCCGAACCCGGCGCGGGAATAATAAGCCAGTGGAGATCGGACGATGAGGCCGGAGCGACATCGTCTACCGGCCAGCAGTCGTCAGAAGAATTATAGGCGTCGATATTGCCGGAATCGGCCCTGATGAAAAAACTGGCCGTGGTGTTGCTGGGGTCATTGGAGGCTTCAACGACATTCCCCTCTTCATCCGTGAAAGAGACAACCACATTGATATCGGTAAGCGCAATGTTCGTCAGGCCGTTGTTGATGCGCATATGGGCGTCAAAGGCCTGACGCTCAAGGGTTAATTCCTGCCGGATTTCAATCTTGACCGTGGCGCAGTAGGAGCCTTCCGCCATGGCCATGGTCGTCCAGGCACCCGTTACACAGAAAACAGCGGCTATCAGAAAGGAAACCCCTTGTTTCAATCGATTGATCGTACTCATCCCTTCCCCCATGATGGTGGTTTTATCGTAAGAAGTCCTCTTACATATCCATTTTAACGGTCAGGCCTTCTCCCCGTACATGAAAGCGGTTGGAGCCCTGCATATCATTTGCCACGGCATCGCTTATAATTCTCATGGCGACATAATTTTCGGCATTTTTCATGAAAACCCGGTTTTGCGGGTCCGCCAGATACCATCGACGACTATGATAAAACTCGGCCCAGTTATGAAATTCGGAAGCCGAAAGAACGGCGTTACCGGGACAAACATATCCCCCGACTCTTCGGGTCGGAATCTTCGCCGCCCGGCACAAGGCCGTGAACAGATCCATATACTCGGTGCAGTCCCCCTTTTTAGCGGTCAGGGCATAAAGCGCACCTCTCTCATTGCGCACATAACCATCGCTCTGGATGTTATCGGCAACCCACTTGAACACATTTTCCGCCGTACGGAGGGCGCGCCAGTTTTTAAACGCTCGCGCCTGTGACGCAATCGCCGGCTGATCGCATTCAACATACTTCTCCGGCTGTAAAAAAAGGTCGCGGTCTTTCCTGCTGACGGCCCGCCGGACGGGCTTGTCCGCAAACAGCAGGTCGGCCTTGATGGTGATTATTTTCGTCGCAAAAGGAGGATATTCGCTGAAGGAAAACGTCAGGATCTGATTGCCAAGGGTGTCGACTACCAGTTCATGAGGATATGAGGTTTCGATCGCCGTGCATAACTGGGCGGATGTCTGCTTTACCGGCGCGTAGACCGACAGAACGCCGTCTTTGATCACCTGATTGGTGATATTCTGAACGGTGAAACTGTACCGGATTTGTTTAGGGAGTGTATACGAATCGGCTTGTTTCGTAAGATAAAACCATACGAATAGCCCAATTCCCAGCAGCAGGCCAAGCGCCAGCGCGTATCGCGGCCACTTCTTTTTCATAGACCGATTCTTACAAAACAAACGGCGATTTTAAAATTAATGCGCTGATATAAAAGGAAATATCAGAACCCCCGCCTTCTCCACAAACTTCTACCCGGCTTGATACGATAAAATCGTATCACCAAAAAATCTTCATCCCTGAAGTTACAACATTGTTAAATACGGCTGTGTTTCGCAGACTGCGGACCGGTTTTAAACCGGCGTACAGGCATCTGGCTGAAAAAGTTATCGCGAAGATGGAATGATAATTTTTTTCAAGTTCCGCCTGCCCCTTCCCCAAACAAAAAAACCGGGTCATCTTATTTAAGAAAGACAATCCGGCTTGATATTTCTGCCCTCATGGCGGCCCGGCTGCCTTTCCAGTGAAAGACCCGTTGCTTTCCGTCCCCCGGTTACCCGGGGTTTGGCTTTAGCATGAGATTGATTTTGATTGAGCTTTGTACTACGTCATTTTTATCAATGTCAACAAGAATCTTGTGATATCGGATAGGATTGTTGAGAGGCTCAAGGCAACAGAGAGCCACCAAGAAAGGCCTGACACAATATTAATGTCAAGCCTCTTTATTATCTTGTCAGTGAAATTCCGTGTGGGACTTTTGTGGGACTTTTATTCCAAAATCTGCCAAAATGGCACAAAATCGGAAAATATGTAGGACATAGAAACCATGTACCTACAGTAAGTTACAAAAAATTTAGGGGGTTAGGAAGCTCAGAGGTAGTTTCTGAAAATCCCTGTGTCGGCGGTTCAATTCCGTCCCTCGGCACCAAATAAAAGCATGTCAGATTGGGGGGTTATCCGGTTCACCGGGCAACCCCTTTTTCGTGGGGAAGTGCCTGTTAAGACGCTTGTAAAGAGTTGACAGCACCTGTCGGCATTGTGTTATAGCTATCAAACGGAACGAAAAATTTCTCTACCCATTTCTTAATCAGCAGAAGGAGGTCAGGTTATGGCAAAAATGACGGAGCGTATGCGTAAACTGTTTGAAACCGTTCCCACGGCGGTTCTTTCAACGGCAACGGGTGACGGTATGCCCAATGCCGTGCCGGTGGGAGCAAAAAAAGTGATCGATGATGAAACCATCCTGATATCCGATCAGTTTTTCAACAAGACCCTGGCCAACCTGAAAGCCAACCCCAGGGCGGCGGTCTCTTTCTGGGAAGGTCATGAAGGGTATCAGTTGAAAGGCACGGTTACCATAGAAACCAGCGGCCCACGGTACGAGGAAATCGCCCGCTGGATCGAGGATCTGGGCAATAAGGTCGGCGTCCCGCTGAAGTCAAAAGGCGTGGTCATCCTGAAGATTGATGAAATTTACGGTCTGGCTCCCGGACCCGGCGCCGGTAAAAAACTGGCTTGAAAATTCAGATAAAGTCGGCCATCATCCGGTCGCGGAGGCCGGATCAATCTTCAGCAGCACATGGCCTTCCTTGTCCAGCATGAAGATCATAAAACCGTTGACGGCGGCGTCCCCTGCCAGGGCTTCGAACAGAACCGCCTGGACTTCATATTTTTTCCCCTTTTCCCGGGGAAGGTTGATCAAACAGTCTTGGGCCGCGTCTTTATCATAAAAAGCCGGTATATAAAAAACGTTTGAAGGCGCATCCCGGTATCCCGCGTATCCTTCACTGTTACCGGCACTCTCTATGGCCACATACACCCAGTCTTCTTTTTTCGGCTGTTCCGCCATCTTGTCATTCTCCTGCTGATAAAAAATATTTTGACATGAAAATATCCGGTTGCCGCGAAAAAATCCACCTCAAAAACCGGCGGCCGGGAATCATTGCCGAAATGCCAGGCGCTATCCCCCCAACCCGCCAAAAACATTGACACCCCGGGCCGGTCTTGTTAGAAAAAGACAATCATAACAGAGATGCTGATGCCGCCATCCGACAATAAAATTGAACTCTCCATTGTCATGCCCTGCCTCAATGAAGCCGAAACCATTGCCGGCTGCGTCGAGCAGGCCCGGCGATACCTGTCGGAAACAGGTATCAACGGAGAAATTGTCGTCGCCGATAACGGCAGCACCGACCAATCCCGGGCCATCGCGGCGGCAGCCGGCGCCCGGGTAGTGGAGATAACGGAAAAAGGTTACGGCAGCGCCCTGGCGGGCGGCATTACCGCGGCCGTCGGCGAATGGGTCATCATGGGCGACGCCGACGGAAGCTACGACTTTTCCGGGCTGACCCCGTTTATCGACAAGCTGCGCCAGGGATTCGACCTGGTCATCGGTAACCGCTTCGAGGGAGGGATCTTCCCCCAGGCCATGCCATTCCTCCACAAATACCTGGGCAACCCCGTGCTGACCGGCATCGGCCGGCTCTTCTTCAAGGCGCCGGTGGGTGACTTTCACTGTGGCCTGAGAGGGTTCCGCAAGGCGGCCATCGCGGCCCTGGACCTGCGCACCACCGGAATGGAATTTGCCAGCGAAATGATCATCAAGGCCAGGCTGCAAAACCTGCGCATCGTGGAAGTGCCCACGACGCTCTCCCCGGACGGGCGAAGCCGGAAACCGCACCTGCGAACCTGGCGTGACGGCTGGCGGCATCTGCGGTTCATGCTGATCTACAGCCCCAAATGGCTTTTCTTCTATCCCGGCCTGTCGCTGCTTGCCGTTGGTCTGGCGCTGGGAGCCTGGCTCCTGCCCGGTCCCCGCACCGTGGCCGGGGTGACCCTGGACATCCACACCCTGCTCTACTGCTCGGCCGCGGTGTTTATCGGATTCCAATCGATCCTGTTCGCCGCCTTCTATAAAATCTTCGCCCTGACGGAGAATCTCCAGCCCCCGGACCCGGTCTTTAACCGCCTGTTCACCGTCTTTACCCTGGAACGCGGGCTCATCGCCGGCTGTCTTCTTTTTCTCCTGGGCCTGGCCGGATCCCTTTACGCCGTGGGTGTCTGGGAAAGCGTTTCCTTTGGCAACCTGGATCCCCAGCAGACCCTGCGGCTGGTCGTTCCCTCGGTCCTGGCCATGATCCTGGGATGCCAGATCGTCCTGTCCAGCTTTTTCTTAAGCATTCTGGGGATCAATCGGAAATAAGGCGATAGATGCTCTTCATCCCGTCCGCATACAACAGCTGAAAATCCGGCATTCCCGCCAGTTGTCCGGACAGACCGTCATTCAGGATGTTCTTATCAATGATCAGATAGGCGACCCCGATGTCGCGCAGGCAGGCCAGACTGGCCGGATCCGGGAAACGCTTCATTTTCTCCTTCACCTCCAGATACCCCGCCGGCCGAAAGGTCGACATACCGTTAACCAGCGGCTTGCCATGATCCAGGGCATGGATCATGCCGACCACAATCGGCAGATAATTGTAATCCACCCGCAGGTCTTCGGCAGCCATGGGGAGCATCAGGGCGGGACCGGCCGGCTGTGTCTTGAGAAAATCGGACCAGGCCGCCGAGAACGAGTCATCCGGGACCGGACGAATCTGCGTAACGGGCAGGACTTCCAGGATGCTTAGCAGCATGATCAGCGGCAGCAGCAGTTTTCCCCGGTTCTCTTTTAAATGATAAATCTTTTCAAGAGTAAAACCGATCAGGCCGACCAGAAAAATCTGAACAAAACCGCCGAATCGGAAGGCGTTTCGCAGCTGTTTGAATCCCGGATAAAATTGCTGAAGCAGCTCCAGTAAATTCCGGCCGGCGATCTCGATATTGCCCGCCATGCTCAGGATCATCGCCAGAACGGCGCCCAGGGCGCAGAACAGGACCCATCGAGGGGCCCGGTTCCGGCCAAACCAAAGGCCGCCAAGTGCCAGGAGCAGCAGGCCGGTCCCCGGATACATGGGACGGACCGCGTCCCTGGACCCCAGCCACGGCATGGCACCGGCGCCCCGGAATAACGGCGACAGGGCCAGGTAATCGGCCGGCCGGCAGCTGTTCATATGAAAAATCGCGGAACCATGGCTGAACCGGGATGTAATCAGATACTGGGGAAGCAGGACCGGCAGGGTTAGAAGAACGGCCAGGCCGATACCAGCGAGCAGATAAAAAACGGCCCGGCCGGAAATCATCTTTCGATTAAAAAAACAGACCGCCCCCAGAACGGCAAAGACCGACAGAAATAGACCGTAGTAACTGCAGCACAGCGCCAGGATCGCGGCCCACAATCCCATCAGCAGGGCCTGCTTCAGTTCCGGCTGACGGCTGAATTGATATAGCCGGGCAAAAAAATAAAATACGGGAAAGAGAACGATCAACTGGCAGACGCCCAGTTCAGTAGCCGCGTAGGGCAGCGCCACGGCGAACAGGCCGGTCAGCATGGCTGGCAGACCACTGACGCCGAGGACGCGGGACAGGCTGAAGGCGGCCAGACCGTTTAAGGACAGGCACACCAGGAGCATGAGGTTGTAAACCGGCAGCGGATCTCCGGAAAGAATCAGCCCGGCCGCCAGAAAGAGACCCTGGGGAAGCATGGTCTCGCAAAAAGCAAACGTCCCCCTGGTCGGATAAAAGATCGGCGCGTCCCAGTAGCCTTGGAACAGATGCCCGGCCCGGTCGGCGTCCCAGAGCAGGGACCAGAGGCCGAACAGCGGAATGGTGGTGGTCCGCTCGGTGCCGATGGGCAGGCAGGTGCGACTGTAAAGCAGCAGGGGCCAGGTGAGGATAACGGCAAAAACGAAAAACAGGAAAACCGGCAGCACTGCATTTAAACCGTTCTTGCCTCTATCCACTCCCCGCTCCCCGACAAATAAAACAGACATAAAAATATCGTGAAAAAATATCCCGGCTACCCGTTATATTCCCAATCAAACCACGGCGTGTATCACCGGGGATTCTTACCGGATGACGAACAGCTTCTCGATGCCCCACCACAGCCCCTTGAACAGGTACCCCAGAGGCCCGAGAATCTTCTGCCGCTGAAAGGTGACATTCACGGTGGCGTAATCGACCTGCCCTTTGAGCGATTTGATTTTTCCCTCCATGGCGTCGATATCGGACTGTACCCGGTTAAGTTCCGTTTCAATGGCGACAATATCCTTGACGTCAACGGCCTTGGCAAGGAGCTGCCGCAAACGGTCGCGAAGCTCGATCCGGTTCTTCAGACGGGCTTCCACGTCGATAAACTGCTCCGTCACATCCTCGCCGGCCATGGTCCGGTCCTTGACCTTGCCCAGAGACTCGACGGCGCCGACGGCGTTTTTAAGCCGGTCCGCCGGAACCCGCAGCCGGAGGGATGCGGATTCTTCGCCGCTGTCGGACTTGTATTCCACGTATCCGGAAAATTCCTCGGCGATGGCCACGGCCTTGTTCACGGCTTCGGCGATATCATAGACCTCAACGGTCAGAGAGGCCCGCCAGATCATCATCCGGTCAGCCCGGAAGTCCGCCGCCTGTTCCGGGGCCATTGCCCGGGTCATGGACTCCGCCCGCGCGGCCGCCGGCGCCGTTCCGAACATTTGTCTTTTGGCACATCCGGTAAAAACAAAACCAAGACATACGCAGATTACGACCGCAAACGTAACATTAAAATTCTTCATCAAAATCCTCCGTAAAAAGTCAGGCCCGGGGCTCGGGGATCCATATCGGCGGCAACCAAAGCAGCCAGGGCTTCCACCGAATTTCGTAAAGATGGTTAATAGAAACGCGCCCGCCCTGGCTGTCTTCTTTGCGTTGCATGGTTCTGTGTCCCAAAAAATTATTCAAGTGGACAGACAGTGCGTTTTCATCTCCGTTCCCAAAAACTTACTCATAATATCTCCTAACTACAAGTAATTTTTACGAGGGCGCTCTGTCTGGGAAGCTCAGGCGCCGCATGAGGCCGGGCATGATGGAGAGGATCGGCCGGGATGATTTTAGGAGCGACATTGATCGTTTCCGGGGAATAATTCAGAAAAGGGCTGAGCGCATACCGATTTCAAATCAAAGATGATCTCAAGGCGGCCAGGAGGAGGCGACGCAGGCGTATTGGCAATACGCCGAGGAGCCGACGACGCAGCCAACGAAGAGAGCGCTTTGATTTGGAATCGGTATAGAGGATTTCTCGCTGTCCGAGGGCGCAGCCCGAGTTCGAGAAATCCAGCGAAGGACTTGGCTGAATCCCGGAAACGATCCGTCGCGACAAAATTATCCCCGGCCGATCCTCATTCCAGACTCCGGGTTCCGCTCCCTCTTCGGGGTTCACGGGCTTAAACAGAGAGATAATAATGAAAATATAGCCCGGGGATGACAAGTTGTATTATGATGTTCCAGTGGCTATCTATTGTTTCTGAAAACCGCCTTTTGGCCCGATGTCGGCGTTGTGCTCGAAATGGCCCGGGCAAACGGCTTTTATGAAAGCCTCAAAAAGTTCAAGCCTGAAAACAAAGGACAGACACCTCCATGATCAGACTCGGCCTGTGCTGCATATTCAAGGACCAGCCCATCTCCTTCAGGCGGACGACCGCCCGTTTCCTGTCCGGCCTTCCCGCCCGGGACCGGCGACGCCGCCTGTCGGACATATGCCTGTCCAACGCGGACAGCCTGAAAAAGTCCCTGGAATACTGCCATGCCGCGGGCATCGGTGATTTCCGCGTCAACAGCCAGATCCTGCCGTTAAAGACGCATCCGGATGTCGGGTACGATATCGCCGACCTGCCGGACGCGGAGCAAATCGTCAAGGCCTTCAAATCCTGCGGTACGTTCGCAAAAATACACCATATCCGGACCACCTTTCACCCTGACCAGTTCATTATTTTGTCCTCACCCGATCCAACGGTGGTGGCCCGTTCCATCGCCGACCTGAACTACCAGGCCCAAGTTGCCGGCTGGGTCCACGCCGACGTGATCAACATCCATGCCGGCGGGGTTTACGGGGACAAGACGTCCGCCCTGGCCCGCCTCATGAATACCATCCGCGGGCTGGCCCCGGCCGTGAGAAAACGGCTGACCCTTGAAAACGACGACATCAGCTATTCACCGGCGGATCTGCTGCCGGTCTGCGAAAAAATGAAAATTCCCCTGGTGTACGACGTCCATCACCACCGCTGCCTGCCGGACGGCCTGACCGTTGAGGAAGCGACCGGCCGGGCAATCCGCACCTGGAACCGGGAGCCCCTGTTTCACGTCTCGTCCCCCAAAAACGGCTGGCGGTCCGCGGACATCCGCCCGCACCATGACTTCATCAACTGGAAAGATTTTCCGGCAAGCTGGCTGGCCCTGGACCTGACCGTGGAGGTGGAGGCCAAGGCCAAGGAACTGGCGGTATTAAAACTCAAAAAAGACTTGCGAAAGAGATATCCGGGCTGAAAAAAGCTTTCAGATTTCCGATCCGCCGATGGCTTCATAGTGGGCGTCCGTCAATCCGTCCAGAAAGACCACCTGACCGGCCGCGACGCAAATAACAGCCGCGTCCGGATGACGGATAAACTTCTCCAGGGAGGGATGCGCGGCCAGAAGCAGGCCGACGGCCTCCTCCCGTTCCGCCGCTGCCGTGACTTCCCGGGCCGTTCCCACAATGGTCAGGGCCTGGGGCCGGGACGTGCCCCGGGAATCGATCAGCAGGCTCACCCGGGGGTTATTGATAATGTTGAAAAACTTGCGGGTATTCCGCAGGGTTACCATGTAAATCCGGCGGCAGGTCTCATCAGAGGCATAGGACATCAGGGAACAGTAAGGCGCGCCATCGGCGGCCGTGGCCAGGACGCAGTGCCGGCCAACCTGAATCATGTTTTTAATATCTTCCCGCATCAATGCCTCCCGTCGCGTCGGATCGATTCGCTTACCAGGTCCATTCCACAATGCCCAGGCGGACCCGCCATCCGTCCAGCCTGGCGCTGACCGAATCGATCGTCATCAGGTCCGCCGAGAACGGGATGGCGTTTTCCGCCATCAGGGTGGTGACCAGGGCGTTGCCATTCAGACTGCCACGGATGTGGACATCGTCTTCCACCCGGCCGGTTCCGTACCCCAGGGCCAGGGACGAGGCCAGGCCCGGCTTCCAGCGATACCGCATACCGGCCATCAGGGACATGAGCCAGCCGGTATCTTCCAGTTCGGCCTTGCCATGGTAGGACGCCTCGGCCTGCCCGTTGACCAGGGGAGTGGTCACGGAACCGTCCAGGTCGACATCGATGTCCAGACCGCCTTTATAAAACAGCGGACCGCCGGAAACCGCTCCGAAAAAGGACAGCGGATTTTCCGAGCGGGTTTCATACCGAACGCCGACCTGGAGCGGGACATAATAATCCAGATACTGGTCCACCCGCAGCCGCATCTGGCCACTGATATCGACAAAAGGAATATCCCAGGCGTCCATGTATTCGGGAAAGACGGCGATATCGTCCTGATCATAGCTCTGGTCATAATCATCTCCCCCCAGCGTGCCCGGGGAACCGGTCGAACCACCCAGCGACACAAAAGGCTCCCACCCGCCCCATTGCTGAGGACGGGCCGCCCGGAATTCGACACCGATCAGCAACAGTTGCTGGAACAGCTCAAGGTCTTCGTACCCCCGAAGCCAGCCGCCGAGGACGTCATTGACCTCGTCAAAGATCTCCTCGCCGCCGCCCGTGTCGGTCAGATACTGATATTCGATAAACGGCGCCACGGTGAACAGCGTTTCTTTTTCATCCGCCGCGGTAATCACCGGCTGCCAGATCAACGCGGAAAGGATCAGCGTCATTGTCACCATCAATCGCTTTTGTTTTATCATGTCAATCCATCCAAAATAAATGATCTGTTCCGCTGTCTCAAAAAAATCACTTCCATAAAGAACAGCTTGTTCCATATCAAATGCCGGGGAGTAACATAAAAAAATATCTGCCCCTTTCGTCCTAAACCGCCTCAATAGTTGAGGTGGGTTTGGACGTAATGTTATAGGTCACGCTGACCACTTCCGGTATGTCTCTGGTGATTCTGGCGGCGATACGTTCCAGAACCGGATAAGGCAGCCGGGTCGGTCTGGCCTTGCGCGCGTCCAGGCTGTCCCAGCAGCGGATTTCAATCTGGTTGCCGAAAACGCGGCGGTTGTCCCGCATGCCGGTGACCCGGTCTTCGTGCAGAATGGCCAGGCATTGAAACGCCTTTACATCCTTGAGGGCCGCTTCGGCAATGGCGGTCGCTTTTCTGACCAGGGCGATGCGGGCGGGCGTGGCTTCGCCGATGACGCGGGCCGCCAGGGCCGGACCGGGAAAGGGCATCCGGGTGAAAATGCTTTCCGGCAGGCCCAGGCCGCGTCCGACTTTGCGCACGCCGTCCTTGCGCAACTCGATGATGGGCTCCAGTATTTTGTAACCAAAGACCTTCTGCGGATCAATGCCCAGTTGGGCGAAAACGTTATGCTGCCGCTTGATGCCCGCCACGGTTTCATCCACATCAGTCAGAATGGTGCCCTGCAACAGATATCGGGCCTTGCTTTTGACCACCAGCTTGCCGAAGACTTTCTTGTAAAAGGTCTGGGTAATGGCCTCTCTCTTATCTTCCGGATCGGTAACCCCCTTGAGGGCCGCGAAAAACGCTTTTGACGCGTCGATGACCTCGACCGGGATATCCATCTTCTTGAACGCGGCCACGACTTTGGCCGGTTCGCCTTCCCGCATGATGCCGTTGTCGATAAAAACAGTTTTCAGGTTCTTCCCCAGGGCCCGGTGTCCCAGGGCGGTGACGACCGAAGAATCGACCCCCCCGGACAGGGCGTTGATGGCCAGACCGTCGCCGACCGCTTCCTGAATCTCCCGGACTTTGTCGGCGATAAACCGGTTCACGTTCATATTATTTGCTTTGATTTCTTTGATGCTGGCCATGGCGGTTCCTCTCCAAAGATATGATGGTTGATAAGAGAATGTGCCTTAAAATTTCTGCAATAGTAGCATAATACAAAATGACCGCACCAGATAAAACGGCTCCGTTGCCAAAATAAAAGACGCTGATTTCAATATTATGCTATAATTAAATAATAGAGAGAAAAGCAGGTGTAAGATTAAGATAAACCTACAGGCGAATGAATCGAGGTTTTCAGGCAATGACCGAGGAACAGAACAACGACAGTGCATCTCCGGCGGAAGAACCTGATTCGACGGATCAGCCCGCCGAGGCGGATTCCGATTCCGATGCCGACCCGTGGCGGCTTTCACAATTCAAGGTTCCGGCCGAGCCGGGGAAAACCCGTTTTCATGATTTTGATCTTCCCGAAACCCTGATGCATGCCATTTATGACCTGGGATTTGCCTACTGTACACCTATCCAGGCCGCCATTCTGCCCAGCACCCTGGACGGGCAGGACGCTTTCGGCCGGGCCCAGACCGGAACCGGCAAGACGGCCGCCTTTCTGATTACTATCCTGACCCGACTGCGAAACAACCCCATCCCGGGTAAACGAAAACCGGGAACTCCCCGGGCCCTGATCCTGGCCCCCACCCGGGAACTGGTTGTGCAGATTTCCGAAGAGGCGCGGCAACTGGCGAAATATGAACGGATCAACATCTTCCCGGTGTTCGGCGGCATGGATTTTAAACAGCAGCGGAAGCAACTCACCGGGCAGCCGGCGGACATCATCGTGGCCACGCCGGGCCGGTTGCTGGATTTTTTCCAGCGCCGCCTGCTGATGCTCGACAGGGTGGAAATCCTGGTCATCGACGAAGCCGACCGGATGCTGGACATGGGGTTCATTCCCGACGTCCGCCGGATCATCTACGCCACCCCCCGGAAAGACATCCGCCAGACCATGCTGTTCAGCGCCACGCTGACCGACGCCGTCACCCGGCTGGCCGCCAACTGGACCCGCGACCCGGTCCAGGTGTCCATCGAACCGGAGCAGGTGGCGGTCGACTCCGTCGACCAGATCGTATACATCGTCACCAGCGACAACAAATTCGCCCTGCTGTACAATATCATCGTCCAGCAGGATCTGAAGCGGGTACTGGTTTTCTGCAACCGCAAGGACACGGTCGTGCGGCTGGCCGACAGACTGAAGCGGCATGGACTGAAATGCGAAACACTTACCGGCGACGTGCCCCAGGAAAAGCGATCCCGGCGGCTGGCGGAATTCAAGTCCGGCCGGATCCGCGTGCTGGTGGCCACCGATGTCGTGGCCCGGGGCATCCACATCGAGGACATGGACCACGTCATCAACTTCAACCTGCCCCAGGATCCGGAGGACTATGTCCACCGCATCGGCCGGACCGGCCGGGCCGGGTCGGCCGGCACATCGATCAGTTTCGCCGACGAACGGGAGTCCTTTTATATTGTCGATATCGAGGATTTCATGGCCCGCCCCCTGCCCTGCATCGAGCCGGATGAAAACTGGCTGGAGCTGCCCGAACCCAACGCCCCTAAAAAACGGGCCGGGCGAAAGCGAAGGTCCCGGGGCCGCGGCGCCGACGCCGAAAAGCGCGGCGGTCCTAATCAGCGTCCGGCAGGTGAATCTCCCGGGTCTTGAAAAACTTTAGTTCCGGCCACTGCTTGATCAGATAATCCATCTGCCATTCGCTCCGGGAGAGGCAGGTGAGGTTGCCCTCCAGGTCCAGGGCCAGGTCGGAGCGACGCTCACTTTCAAAATCGGCCAGCCGGGACTTGTCGTCGCTTTCCACCCAGCGGGCGGTGGTGTACTCCACCGCCTCATAATCGGCGTCCACGCCATATTCGTCCTTAAGGCGGGCCATGGTGACGTCGAACTGCAACAGGCCCACCGCCCCCAGGATGATATCGTTGCCGATCAGGGGCCGGAACATCTGCACCGCCCCCTCCTCCACCAGCTGGGTGATTCCCTTGCGCAGCTGTTTGGCCTTGAGGGGGGATTTGAGCCGTACGCGGCGGAAAAGCTCCGGGGCGAATTTCGGTATCCCCGTAAACGTCAGCGGCTCCTTTTCCGTGAAGGTGTCGCCGATCATGATGGTGCCGTGGTTATGAATGCCGATGATGTCGCCGGGCCAGGCCTCCTCCACCAGGGAACGGCTGCGGGCCATGAAGGTGATGGGGTTGGCGATGCACAGGTCCTTGCCGGTTCGATGATGACGCACCCACATGCCCCGCTGGAAACGACCGGAACAAACGCGCAGAAAGGCGATGCGATCCCGGTGGGCCGGGTCCATGTTGGCCTGGACCTTGAAGACAAAGCCGGAAAAAGCCTTTTCGTCGGGATGGACGGTGCGGGAGTGAGTCGGGCGCGGCAGGGGTCCGGGGGCCACCTCCACGAAGGTATCCAATAGTTCCTGAACGCCGAAATTGTTGATGGCGCTGCCGAAGAACACCGGCGTCTGGCTGCCCTTGAGAAAGTCTTCCATGTTAAACGGGTCGGTGGCGCCCTCCAGCAGGGCGACATCTTCCCGCAGTTCTTCGGCCTGACTTCCCAGGATCTCGTCCAGGCGGGGATCGGCCAGGTCGTCGATGCGCAATCCTCCGCCGGCGACGGGTTTCTGGCCGGCGTCATACAGGGTCAGCGTTTTTTCATAGAGGTTATAAATCCCCCGGAAACTGGCGCCCATGCCGATGGGCCAGGTCAGGGGGGCGCACTCGATCTGCAGGGTTTCCTCGATGTCCGCCATGATGTCCAGGGGCTTTATGCCCTCCCGGTCCAGCTTATTGATGAAGGTCAGGATCGGCGTGTTGCGCATGCGGCAGACCGCCATCAGTTTCCGGGTCTGGGTCTCCACGCCCTTGCCGCTGTCGATGACCATGACGGCGCTGTCCACGGCCGTCAGCACCCGGTAGGTGTCTTCGGAGAAATCCTGGTGACCGGGCGTGTCCAGCAAGTTGAGGGCAAAATCCCGGTAATCAAACTGCATCACCGAACTGGTTACGGAAATGCCCCTCTCCCGCTCGATCTGCATCCAGTCGCTGGTGGCGTAGCGGTTGGCCTTGCGGGCCTTGATGGTGCCGGCCATCTGGATGGCGCCCCCGAATAAAAGCAGCTTCTCGGTCAGGGTGGTCTTACCCGCGTCCGGATGGCTGATAATGCCGAAGGTCCGCCGGCGGCCGATTTCCTGGAGGCTGTTTTTATCCGTCAGATTTTCCATTTATTATTTTTCTCTTCTATATCTATTGCTGAAGGGGAACGGCTCGCCGTTCCCCTGGGTTCCGCGATCATAAATGACCAGATTTCACAGCCAGCGGTTTTGGGATGGTTTTTAATGCGTTACGGGCGCGGTGTCAAGCCATATCATGCGGCCGTGTCATCCGACCTGACGCCGCCAGGGGATATTCTGCAAGAGGAAAAGGGTTCTGAACTGTTTCATGGAGAAAAAGGAGCAGAGCCAGGCCACCAGAAATCCGGCGATGACATCCATAATATAATGC
Source organism: Thermodesulfobacteriota bacterium (assembly GCA_040753795.1). Taxonomy (NCBI): domain Bacteria; kingdom Pseudomonadati; phylum Thermodesulfobacteriota; species Thermodesulfobacteriota bacterium. The sequence continues at coordinate 37,682 of JBFMDX010000026.1, read as the reverse complement.
TGTTTGAGCAGCACCACCGAAACGGCGACAATGACAGCCATGGCCATCGTCGTCCAGCCGATGATACGGCCCTTTCGCAGACAGTAAAACGCCACGAAAAAGGAGGCGCCCAAATGCATGGAGGGGAACAGGTTGTAGGGCTGGTCCAGCCAGAAATAAAAACTGACCAGGGCCGTGATCCAGTCCCCGGTCATGACCACCTCCGGCCGGAAATTCATCCGCACCGGGAAGATCAGAAAAATGGCGAAACAGATCAGGGTCATGTTGAGGAAACGACGGCACATGTCCCAGAAATCGGGCATGTTGTCGAGAACAAGGAACAGGATGATGATCAGCACGAAAACAAAGGAGTAGCCGATGATCATCGAGGGAACAAAGGGGATATCCTTCTCGAACCACAGGGAGACATCATAATACCGGTCCCGGCAGGCGTTGAAGCGGTTGATGCCCAGATAACCGCCGGTATAGAAAGCGACCAGCAGGCTCAAAAACAGGGATTTTAAGGTGACCGAATAGGGTTGCGCCGAAGAAAAATTTTTTCCGTCTTTCATGAGCTTGCCTCTATTGATTCTTTTTTTATTATACCCTGTCCCGATCAAGCCCGCAATGCTCGACCGCGCTTCTGTCCAGCATGGCGGCGAGGCCGCCCTTCTGCCTCGGGGTAAACCCCAGGCACTGCCGCCAGACATCGTCGTCCTCCATGCAGAAGTAGACGGTTACATCCGTGGAGAATCGTCTGATCTCGGATATGACGGACCGGTACAGATCCACGCGGAGGGGTTTGAAATACCGCACCTTGCGGTCGATCCCGGTAATAAATTCGCCGTAAACGATCCGGGACTCCGGGAAACGCTCCTGGATCATGGGCTTTAAGGCCGGCATGAAGCGGAAGGACCCCAGGCTGATCCAGACGATGTTGTCGGCGGAAACGGCCGAGAACAGCCGCCGGATGACTTGGGCGTAGTCCTCCCGGCAGCCGTCGTAGATAACCAGGGGATCAAAATGAAAAGCCAGGGGATAGCCCATGGCCTGGCAGGCGGCCGCGGCCCGCAAGCGATCCTCCAGGGAAGCCGAACCGCGCTCCTGGCCGGAGATGACCGCTTCCGTGTTAAGCGACCAGGCGGCGATGGTTTTGCGGTTGTGGTCCGCGCCCCGGAGCGGCTCGATATTGACGGTCTTGGTTTTAATCTCCAGCACGGCCGCGTCCTGGCCGGCGAACAGCGATACCAGGCGCCGGTTCAGATCGGTACACTCGTTCCAGATGGCGCTGTCGGTAAACTCTCCGGTCCCCAGGCGGGTGATCCGGCCGGGCCGGTCAAACAGGTCTTTGAGTTCCGCCGTCATGTCCGCCTGATTGACATAATATTGAAGCAGGGGGGGATGGAAATAGGCCTGCAGGATGCAGTAGGAACAGTCCATGGTGCAGAAGCGGCCGATATTCAGGATCCGGTAACCACAGCAGCGGTAATGCTTTGTTCCGGGGCATTTGCGGATAAACGGCGCCTTGTTGACCGTCAGGAACAAAGTTTGCTTGCCCGCGGCCACCACATCGCCGGCCGCGGCAACGGCCGCAAACACCTCCCGGGGAGAGGCCACCGCCACCTTGTCCGCGCCGACCCGGTCTTTCACGACTGCCGTCTCCGGATAATCCGCGGCCGCCGGATCTATGTACAGGGTAGTTATCCTCATCGGTTTTGTCGACTGTCCCATGCTAAGGGCTGTCCTATTGACAACCCGAGACCGTCATATTAAGCATGGAAACGTAAGATGTCAAAACAAAGGGAGGCGCCGGCGGAGGCCATGAAAATCACCATCATTTACGACAATATCACCCGGGACCGGCGCCTGGGGGCGGACTGGGGCTTTGCCTGTCTGGTGGAAGCATCCGGCAGAAAGATCCTGTTCGACACCGGCGCCAACGGCAACATTCTCATCAACAACATGAAATATTTGAACATCCGTCCGGCGGAGATTACCGATATCTTCATCTCCCACGACCACTGGGACCACATCGGCGGACTGCCGGCCGTTATTGGCCTGACCCGTTGTTCCTGTTTCATTCCTGAAACGTTTTTACCGCAGCAGGACCTCCCGACGGTCCAGGTCGGCCGATCCCCGCAGCAACTCCATGACGGCATCTGGTCAACCGGCACCCTGGCCGGGATCGAGCAATCCCTGGTTCTCAAGCAGGGGGAGCAGGTTGCTGTCGTAGCGGGATGTTCCCATCCCGGCGTGGAGGCGATTCTGAAGGCGGCCGGCTCTGCCGGGAAGGTTTCAGCCCTGATCGGCGGTCTGCACGGGTTTGATAATTTCGAGGTTCTGGACGGACTGTCGCTGGTCTGCCCCACCCACTGCACCCAGCACATCAATGAAATACGCCGACGCTACTCCACGATCTACGTTGATGGCGGCGCAGGCAGCATACTGAATATCGGATAAACCGGCCGGGCCAGGTGTTTCCGGACCCACCGTGGGTTCATCAGGCCCGGAACACGACCCGGTTTTTTCCGTTCCGTTTGGCGTCGTAAAGGGCCGCGTCCGCCCGGGCTACCAGGGCGTCAATGGTATCCCCGGCCTGATAAGCACTGACCCCGATGGAGACCGTCAGCCGGAAATCCGGAGCGATTTCAGGGAAAGACAGCGTTTCCGTTACTTCCCGCAGGCGGTCAACGCACCGATTGTCGCCGCTGTCCTCCCGGTAAGCGAAGTTGGCAAACACCACCAGGAACTCTTCTCCGCCGTAACGGCCCAGATAATCCTCGGCCCGAATGTTCTCCTTGACGGTCTGCGCGAATTCCCTTAGCACCTGATCCCCGACCTGGTGGCCATAGGTGTCGTTTACTCCCTTGAAATCATCCAGATCCAGCATACAGACGCTAAACGGAATCCCCGACCGGTCGGCCAGGGATTTTTCACGGGAGAGCATTTTAAACAGCTCCCGCCGGTTAAGCGTTCCCGTCAACTCGTCCCGGATGGCCAGTTGCCGGATCTTGCTTCTCAACAGTTCCAGGTAATTGCCCATGACGGCCGTCCAGACCAGGGCTGTCATCAGAATGATCAGCCGCATGACCTCCGTTTTTATGACGATGGCGGCGGGATGATAACGGTGCAGCAGAACGATCAGAACCGTATACAACACAACGGTTTCCAGCAGGAGAAAAACAAAGCCCCGGGGCCGATGGTGAAAGGCGCCGAAGTAAAAAATATGGATATAAAGGATCAGGCAGGCTCCCCGGATGGAGTCGATGGCATAATAACAGACGACGGTGGTGATGATGATGCCGACGAACTGCTGGATAAAAATCAGCCCGGGATCCCTGAACCGGCGGTTAATGCCGGTGTGCATAAGGATAAACAGGCAGATATAGAAAGCGACAAAAGGCAGTACCTGAAACAGGAAAATCGCGGCCCAGTTGAGGTCGCGGGTAAAGCCCAGCAGGTGGGCCGGAAAAGCGACACAAAAAAACGCCAGCACATAACCGCTGAAAGCGATGATCAGCCTTCGGATGCGGACGGCCTGTTCATTTCCATCATGAATGATTATAGTGGGAATTTTTACCGTTCCGGGTCTGTTTGTCATCCCCTCCCCACGAAGCGCACCATAAGGGCACCTTAAGGATTACGCGGTCATATACGGCGGCTCTTTGGGTCCCGACCGGTTACCGGGGATTGCTGACGATTTTCTCCAGAATCACCCGGGTGACCATATAGGTCGGCCGGATTCCTTCCGACCCCATCTCACCGGCGGCTAAAGTCTGGCCGCTGATCAACGGATTATCCGAGGCGTAATAGGCGTAACGGGTCTTCACGCTCCGGGGAATATATCCCTTGATAATGGCGGCGTTGATGGCCCGCTGGTAGTGGGCCCCCTCCATCTCCAGGCCGATCGTATGCCAGGTTTCCTGAAACCGCTGCAGCAGGTCGCGGTTCTGCAGGGAAGTGCCCAGGACGGTGATCATGGGCCCGGTGTACACATCGATACCCGGTTCAAAGTCCGCCGCCGTCAGATCGTTTTTGCAGAAATAGTTGTCCGACGTGCCCTCGATTACATGGGCGGTGGCCAGCATGATATCGCCCTTTTTCCCGGGCAGGATCCCGGCCTTGCCCATGATGGAGATGGATTTCACGTTCAAACGGCGGGGCGGATTGCCGGTGGCCGGATCGAGAAGACAATCCAGCACTTCGTAAGCCTGGGCGCCGAAGGCATAATCCATGACCAGAAGCACGGGCGGGGGGTTGCCCATCTGTGTAAAGTCGATCCGGTGATCCGGATGCTGAGGCACGTCGGCGATCATGGCCGTGTCGATGATCTGGCAGTCGACCTGACTGCCGGAACCGTCCTTGACTTCAAACAGGCCGTGTTCGCGACCGTAGGCCAGAATCTCGGCGCCATGTTCCCGGATGCAGCTGATAAAGGCATAGAGGTTGTCCTCGGAAGCCGGAATAGCGGCGCAGGTAGTGGCCGCGGCATACCCGTAAATCAGGTTGACGACGCTGTGCATGTTGGCGCTGATGATATGCAGCGGACGATCCTGCAGTCCGAACTCGTTGATCTTTGACCGGATACCCGCTGCCCAGCGTTCGCCGTTGCGCTGATGGGCGATGATATTCATCAAGGAAGGCGTAAAGTTGACGAACAGCATTTTTTCCGGCGCCTTCTTCTCCTCATGCACCCGTTTTCCCAGGTGATAAACAATGGAAAAAAGGCCGTTATTGCTGCGATAGGCCGCCCGGCTCTTTTCCAGGCGCTCATAAGCCTGACGCGTTTCCGAATAGGGGCGGCCCACGATCAGGCTCAAATTCCAGATGGCTCTTTCCAGCTCGTGTTCGCTTAAATCTTCCGGGCACTCGACATGTTTCTGCAAATCACGCCATTCATTGGTGATATTACCGGTCTGCTCCGCCACCCGCGCCTCGATCTTTCTGGCCTCGATATTCAAAAACGTCAGGTGCGTCAGCGTGTCGTATATTTCACTCAATCCGCGCGTGACGACAAAGCACATCTCCGAATCACTGATGCGGTAACAGGTCCGTCGCCGCTTCGGCGGCACGATCTCTTCAAAGACATTGTCCCCGAAACGATCCTCCTCGGTCAGGGTGATCCGGGTACACTCTTCGATGCCCCGCGGCAGGCGATCGATCACATACTCCAGACCGTTGAGCTCGACCACGCGGGAATCGGTCATGCTCCCGTAAATCTCGGGGCTTAACGTCAACAGGTATTCCGCCAGTTGACCGCCCATTCGGCCGGAAGGACGGAAAAATCCGCGCAGGGCCAGGGCCTTGGCCATGGTCTGAAAGGAACTGATAGCAAAGCGGGCTTTCTGGGAACGGGTCAAATCCTGCATCGAATGGCGTCTCCATCCTGACCGGTTATCGGAATTTTTCCGGACTACGTCGTGATATTCAGATTTTTCAACGTCTCGCGGGTGGGGATGCCGTTTTCGTCAAAACCCCGGAGCCGGTAATATTTGTCCAGCATTTCATCCAGCGGCACCGTCCTGGCCTGGGGGTCTGATTTCCGGCCTTCCCGGAGCAGCCGCAGCGGCAGGGTGTCGTCTTTCCGGGAAATCCCCTCCCGGGTATTCATGTAGCGTTCCAGAACATGAATCCGGTCCCCGGCCTTAAGAAACTCGCTGTTGGACATCTTGATGCCGGTTACCGAAGACCAGAGTTTGGTGTAAACGCCAAAATCGATGAACTTGATGGCGATGACCGGCAGGTTCTGCATCAGGAAAGCCAGGACCACATCCAGGGAGTATTTGGACATGGGCGGTTCCAGCAGATAGGCGAACATGGTGAACTGACAGGTCTGCAGGGAATTGATGCAGCAGGTCAGGCTTTCAAAAAATTTGGTAAACTCCGGTTTGGCGTATGTCCGGCGCGGGTCCAGAAGTTTGAAATACACCTCCTGGGCGATGAGATAAGCCGACAGATGACAGGCGCCGCGGTTGGCGACGGCGTAGGCCAGGCCCTGACCGTATGAGCCGCGGGGGTCGTAGGCCGCCATTTCCATGCCTTTGACCTGCATGGCGAACTCGGCGCCGCCGTATTTTTTCGCCAGGGCTTTGCAACCCAGCGCCATTTCCGCCCCGAACCCCCGGCAGTGGGCGATATCCAGAAGGGCCTGCTCCACGCCCTCGGCCGATCCGAACCGCAGGGGGCTCTGTACCAACCCCTTTTCCGCAGCCTCCATAACCCAGGCGATGGTGCCGCCGGCGGAAATGGTGTCCATGCCCGTTTCATTGCAGACGCGATTGAATTCGGCCACCTGGTTGGCGTCAAATATGCCGATGTTGGAACCCAGCAGGCCGACCGTCTCGAATTCGGGAACAGGGAGTTCCTTGCCGTTGAAGATCCCCTTCTGCCCGCAGAGAATGGAACAGGGTTTGCAGGTGCTGTGCCGGGTCTGATGCTCCTGGCTGATCTTCTCACCGGACAGATTCACCGCCAGGTCGCTGTGGCCGTCGGAAAAATTATTGATCGGCAGAATATTGGCCTTGTTGCTCAAGTTGACGTTGGCCCGGGTGCCGTAATTGGTATACACGGCGGAGGTCATATTGTTGCCGGCAATGTACTTGGCAGCCGTTTTCTTGGCTTTCTCAAACCCCGCCTCATCCACCGGCTTGATCCGATAGTCACCGCCGATGGCCACGATGGCCTTCAGGTTTTTGGCGCCCATGACCGCGCCCATGCCGCCGCGTCCGAGAAAGCGGTGCCCCGAAGCGATATTGGCATAACGGACCTTGTTCTCGCCGGCCGGACCGATCACCAGGGCGGCCGATTGTTTATTGTCCACCAGCTCCTGCTGGGCGGTGACAGTATCTTTGCCCCAGAGGCTGTCCGCTTCCTTGAAGGTAACGTTCTGGGCCGTAATCTCCAGATAAACCGGACGGTCGGCCTTGCCCTTGATCAGCAGCCCGTCCCACCCGGCCGTTTTTAACTGCATGCCGAAAGGGCCGCCGCAGGAAGACGACGTCATGATGCCCGTCTGCGGGGACTTGGTAATAGCGTCAAACCTTCCCGTGCAGGGGGCGCCGGTGCCCAGAAGCACGCCCGGCATAAAGGCCAGAATATTTTCATCGCCCAGGGGATCAACCCCGGCCGGCATGCGGTCGAAGATCAGTTTCAACCCCAGGCCTTTTGCGCCCAGATACATCCTCCGCAACTCCTGGGGCACCGTATAAATGTCTACCTTGCGGGAGGACAAATCCACTTCGAGAACCTTGTTGGACGGACCTGCCATATTTTTCTTGGTTTTCATCGCGCCACCTCGTAAAAATTACTTTAGAAAAAGCGAACCGCCGACGGATGGGCAAACGGCCGTCGGCGTCCCCGCCCATCCATATTATCCGGCCAGAAGGGTCAGCCCTCCTTCACCCTTGATAATAGCCAGGGCCAGCCGATGCATGTATGTTCTTTTTTCATCATCATTCAAACCCGGATAGTGAAGAAACGTCAGGACCACCCCGGAAACCGATGCGAAAAACGCCTGGGAGGCCAGGGCGTCGGTAACGATCCCCTTGCTCTTCAACTTCATATTAAACATATTGAGAAAATATTCGGATACCATGTTGAATTTTTTATTGGCCTCCGGGTCAATGGCGCTGCTGGTCAGAAAATAACACATCATCTGAAAAACGGTTTCATTGTAAAAAAAATAATCCACCACCGCGATGGCCAGATCTTCCAGCGTTATGGAGCCGGACCCAAGTACCGTGTCGAGTTCTTTTTCAATGGCGTTAATGCCCTGAATCAGCGCTTCCACGATGATATCGTCCCGACTGGGAAAATACCGGTAAATCGTGGCCGCGGAAATGCCGGCCACGGCCGCGATATCCCGCATGCCAACCGCGTGAAATCCTTTTTCCTTAAACAAGTTGACAGTGGCATCCAGAATAATGGATTTGCGGATCTCGCGTTCCCCTTCCCGCAATCCCTTGAAGGAAGACTGTTCCGGCATGTCTCTTTCTCCCGGCGCGTATTCGCCTGTTTGGATTAACAACAAAAACCCCCGTCGCCTGATATCTAATTATTTTTATTAACACATCCGGTTCCGGCCGACAACTTTTTTTGAAAATCGCCCGGAACGATTGCATAAACCGGTCGGCGGGAATCAGAGCCGGGTAAAGGCGCCGGCCCCTACCGGGTGCGGTTGACCTCATCCACCTGACCGTTTAAGGTGCAGAAATCATATAAGTATCCGATCAAAAACAGGCCGCCGGTAAAAAAATAGATAATGCCGGTAATCCACTTTCCCATATACATTCGATGTACCCCGAACAGACCCAGAAAGGTCAGCAGGATCCAGGCCAGATTATAGTCTATGGGACCGGACTGATAACGCCTGTCCGCCCGGCGGTCCATGGAAGGGATCAGAAACAGGTCGATCAGCCAGCCGATCAGAAACAGCCCGAAGGTACAAAAATAAATCGTACCGGTGATGGGCCTGCCGTAATAAAAACGATGGGACCCGGTAAATCCGAACAGCCAGAGGATATAGCCGATGGATTTCAGATGGGTGTCGTTATGGGAAGTCATTTGCCGCCTCGTTTGTTTTTATTTAAGAAATCATTTCCTGGTTTTCATGGCCGCCTGAAGCTTCTCTCCCAGGGACCCCAGGCCGGATGTCTTTTCCTTTTCTCCGCCGGAAAAGGTTTTCCAGTCGGCCGCGTCCGTTCCGTCGGCCGGCGCCAGCGTGATCTTTCTCTCCTGAAGGTCCAGGGCATCGATCCGGACCATGACGGGGTCATCGATCTTCAGCCGGTCGATGGCCTGGGGGTCGGCGGCGGTCTCGATTCTCGACCGGTGCAGAAGCCCGGTAATACCCGGCGCCAGATTGATAAAATAACCGAATTCGGCCTTGCGTTCGACTTTTCCGGAGACAATCTGCCCGGCGGTTAACCGGTTGGCGATGGTCAGCCAGGGATCGCCCTCGGCTTCCCGGATGCTCAGGGACAGTCGCCGGTTGATGGGATCCACAGTGGTTATCGTTACGGACACGGTATCGCCGGGTTTGGCCACGTCCTCGGCCTTGACCACCCGCCGGGTATAGCTCATCTCACTGATATGGACCAGGCCTTCGATACCCGGTTCCAGTTCGACAAAAGCGCCGAAGGGCGCGCAGCGTGTTACCTTGCCGGTCACCTTGTCGCCCGGTTTGTACTTTTCGGTGACGGATGTCCAGGGATCGCCGGCCGCCTGCTTGACGGACAGCGATATTTTAAGGCCACCGGTTTTACTGCCGGTTTTCTCGATGGTCAGAATCTTGACCGGCAGGGACTGTCCGACGGTGACCGCTTCGGACGGGTCAGCCACCCGCGACCAGCCCAGTTCGGAAATGTGAGCCATGCCTTCGACGCCGGGCGCCAGCTCCACGAAGGCCCCGAAGGGCATGAGCCGGACCACCTTACCGGTGAGGACGTCTCCGGTATTGATCCGGGACAGAAACTTTTCCTGTTCTTCGGCCCGCAGCCGTTCAAGCAACCGGCGGCGGTTGACGACCAGGTTGCGGCCCCTTGATTCCACGCGCTCGATCAGGAACTCCAGGACGGCGCCCACATACGTTTCCGGCTTATCTACATAATGAAGGTCCATCTGGCTGACCGGGCAGAAGGCGATATGGCCCATCACCTGGACCCGGAACCCCCCCTTGCAGACTTCCACGACCTTGCCCTCCACCGGGATACGGTTCTGCCGGGCCTCAATCAGCATATCGGCGTTGCCGCTGATGGCAATGGTTTTGGACAGACGGATCTCGCCGTCTCCGGCATGGACCACGTAAAGATCCAGGCGGTCACCTACCTTGCAGGCGAGTTCACCGTTCTCATCCAGGAGCTCTATCCTTTCCACCACGCCGTCTTCCTTCCCGCCGATATGGATATAGACGCTGTCCTGGCCGATGGCGATCACTTCGCTGGAGACCTTGTCTCCCACCCGCACCTCGGAACCCGTGTCCGAAATATAGGATTCCAGAAGCGAAGCGAACTCGGGGGAAGGGCCTTCCTCCCGGTCCAGGTCGTCTTCGTCATCGTCAGGGATATCGTTCTTTCGAGTTGCCATCCTTATTCTCCGCGATTTCAAATGTTACCCTTCATAAAACAAAAGGGTTCAAGGGGTCGAGGCTTGTTCCGCTCCTTGGCTCCTCGACCCTTTGACCCCTTCTTTTACCAGTATCTCTCAATCCCTGCAAGAGAGTTCCTTCCACCCTGGACCTTAAACCTTGTACCCTGCACCTCGGACCTTACACCCTGTATCTTTAGCCTTCAAACGGATGCTTCTTCCTGAAATCCGGCCGGTAGTTCCGGTGACTTTCCATTTCCTGGAACCAGCCGTTTTCAATCCCCAGCTTTTCGGCCCGATCGCTGACGGTCTCGTACTCCTCCGGCCGGAGCGTCCGGTTCAGGGGAGCGCCGAATCGCATGGCATCGGCTGAAGGGTGGTACTGGGACATCAGCGAAATATGAACGTCGGGCGACAGTTGGCCGGCGATCCACTCCAGCACGGACAGAGAGTTTTCCACGCAACCCGGCAGGACCAGGTGACGGATGATCATGCCCCGAGCGGCCGTGCCGGCAGACGGATCGATCTCCAGGACGCTGCCCGTCTGCCGGTACATCTCTTTGACGGATTCGGCCGCCATTTGTGGATAATCTTTTGCCCTGGAATATATCGCGGCCGGGGAGGCATCCATATATTTGATGTCCGGCAGATAAACCTCCATGACGCCGTCAAGCAGCCGGATAACCTCCGCCTTTTCATAGCCGCCGCAGTTATAGACCAGCGGAACGGTCAAGCCCTTGTCCAGGGCGATCTCCAGGGCGGCGATAATATAGGGCAGCACATGGGTGGGCGTGACAAAATTGATGTTATGGCAGCCCATGGCCTGGAGCAGGCGCATGATCTCGGCCAGGTCCGCCACGGAGACAAAGGCTTCTCCGGGGTTCAGGGCGTTGTCGCTGATCTGGTCGTTCTGGCAGAAGACACAGCCCAGGTTGCAGTGGGCAAAGAATATCGTGCCCGAGCCCCGGCTGCCTGATATGACCGGTTCCTCTCCCCGGTGAACGCAATAACTCGCCACCGGCACCCGGTCACCGGAAAGGGCGCAGAACCCCTCTTCCCCGGCCAACCGATCGACGCCGCATTCCCGCGGACAGAGGTCGCAGTGTTTCAGCCGTTGCCACAGACCGGGCAGAATTTCCGATACGATCCGTTTTTTCCCCGCAGCGGACAGGCTCATGAGGCCCCTTATTCCCCGGGCCGCACCGCAAAGGCCCGGTTGCCATTGCGGTCGTCGCGGCGGTCGTAGAGTTCAAAACCGTTATAAAAAAAATTGAAACTCCAGGCGGTGGAAAAATCCTTTGTTTCCCCTGACCAGACAAACCAGCCGCTGGTCTGCAGGAGAGGCGTCATATTGCGGGAACCGCTGCCTTGGCTGTAGAGCGTCAGCAGTTCCTCCCGGGAAGGCATCCGCCACCCGCCGCCGCCGACGGACAACCCTTCCGTCCAGGCTTTGGCCTGGTTCCAGTCCATGCGCTGGTCAGGACCGGCCAGCCATTCCAGCCGGGTGGCGGCGTCATAGACAATGCCGTTTTCAAGTTGTCGGTAGGCGCCGGGAGGATTAGTCTCGTTAAGTCCTCCCGGGGCCGGTTCAACCCGGGACTTCACTTTCCCGCCGTCGTCCGGCCGGCCGGCTCCCGCGCCCGTTTTGATTGTCTGGGGGCCACCGCCCGGCGTTTCACCCGGGCCGGGAGACGCGATCAGCGCCAGCGCCAGCGCCCAGACTAAGACCGGCCGTTGTTTCATGTTTCGCTGTTCCACGAATACCTTCAATCGATTACGGACATATGGATTCTTTGTTGAATATACCAGACCGGCGCTCGTCCCTCAATATTTACGTAAAGGAGGAATCAGCTTGTTCTTTTGCCTGAACTGAACAATAATTTGTTTACCGTAATCCAGATATCTTCCGGGAGGTAATAGACAGGATGGAAAATCATATCAGGCTGCGGCCCCACCATATTCTGTGTATCCGTTTCCTCGGCTTCGAGCCGCCGGATCGCGGCGGAGTGTTTGACCGCGTCTACCGGGAAACCATCGCCATGCTGATCGCCGGCGGAGAGGAACGGATCGAAGTCACCCGCGGAGCGGACGCCGTCTGCGCGCATTGCTCTCATCTTGAAAACGGCCGGTGCGTCAATCCTTTGGGGGATGAAGAAAAGGTCGGCCGCTGGGACGCCAGGATCCTGGAAGGCCTCGGTCTGGATTACGGCGACCGAATGACCTCCGGGGAACTGGCGGCGCTCATCCGTAATAAAACCCCCTTGGCGTTCTGCTCGGAGCGCTGCCCCTGGAAAACGATCTGCAAGGTGTTTGAACGGTAAATAGCGCCTATTACCTGCTCTTCCGGAACGCTTCCAGCGCCCTGAGGATATCGATCATGAAATCTTCGGGAAAAAGCTTGCCGGCCAGCACCTTGCGGACCCTGATGCCCGCTTCCTCAACGGCCTTCTGATCCTCCGCGGAAAGTGTCATGGCGGTCATGCCGGCTTTTGTTTCAAAGGCCTTGAGCGCCTCCTGATCGTATTTTCTGATCTGGTCCCTCCAGACCGGTTCAAACGAATTGACATCATAAACCAGGATCTCCTGGATATTGTCGGCAAACGTGTCGGACACGCCCAGATTTTTCTGCAGTCTTTTTTTGGCCTGAATGCCGATGATGACGGCCGCCGGTGAATAGAGCAGCGGCGGCTTGAGATAGTACCGGGCGTACTGGTAGGTCTGCATGCCGAGCATCCAGGCCGTGGGCGCCAGGTTGGTATCGCATGTCCCGGAACTCAGCGCGGAAATGACTTCCGGCACGGCCACCGGCGTCGCGCTGATGCCAAGTTCATTAAACAGCGTCGATTCGACCGTTCCCCAGCAGGTAAGGGTTTTCTGGTTTTTCAAATCCGCCAGACCGGATATCAGGTTTTTCGAAAACAGATAAAACTGACCGGTATCGATGAACGCGGCCAGGACATACCCTTTTTTCTCAAAGCCGGCGTCGATCCGCTTTCTGAATTTTTCGTAAATGTAATCGACTTCCTCATAGTCGCGGAACAGTCCCGGCAGCAGGAACACGGCGATCTCCGGTGAGGCCTCCAGCAGGCCCAGGGTCGTGCAGCCGCAGACTTCAATCTGGTCGGACCCGATTTTTTCCAAAATCTCCTGGTCCTCGCCCATGACGCCCCCGCCATACACTTTCATGGTAATCCTGCCGCCGCTCAATTCCTTCCATCTGGGGATCAGGATCTTTTCCGGCACGTTCAGCCAGGGCGTGCCCTGGGGCGCGAGGGTGCCGACCCTGAAAACCAGCTGGTTCCCCTCCTTCACCGCCGAGGCCATGGCTTTCCAGGCTGCTTTCTGCACTTCTTCCATTTTCAGGTGAGGGTATAGGCTTTCATCAATACGCCCGGCCATTTCCTTCAGGATATACCGGGACGTCACCTGCCGGTCCATCAGGGACAGAATCGTCTCTTCAACCATGGCCTTCATACCGGCCTTGTCGATGGCGCCCGCGTCAAGCTGCTTCTTGAGCTTTTGCTGTTTCTGTTTCAGCAACGGGTCAAACGGTTTCCCGGTCCACAGCGCCTCCATGGTTTCCCGGACCGTGACCTGGCTTTCCTGTTGAGCGACATCGGCCGCCATTACGTAGGCCGGTTGCCGGACAAGGAAAATGGCGGCGATCAGGCAGGACAGCATCCCTAATCGAAATATCCCGGGAAAAATGAAACGAAGGATAAAAACCTGATTGTTTCCTGACATAATGGCCCCTCCCCGATGACAGTCGCCCGGCGCCTGTCATCCCCCCTGATCAAATAAAAGAATGGATACTCATTATCATTAGCAAGACCGGCCCATTATGTCAATATGGCCCTAACCGGGACAGGTAGCGCTGCCCCTTGAACCCTGCGCCCTAAACCTTAAACCTTATTTTAACATATCCATATTGCCCGGCCGGAACGGCAGTGCTATAAATAAATAATGAAAAGAGAAATCCGGATTAAGCAGCCGTCGCCGCAAACCGTTGACGAATTAAGCCGCTCCCTGAATATCACTCCCGTCACCGCCGCCCTGCTGGTCAACCGGGGCATCACCACGCTCAAGGCGGCCCGGGCTTTTTTGAAAGATTCCCTGCCGGACATCACCCCCCCGTCCGTGCTCAAGGACATCGATACCGCCGTTCGGAGAATCACTGACGCTATCGTAAAAAAAGAAAAAGTCCTGGTTTTCGGCGACTATGACGCCGACGGCATCACCGCCACCGCCCTGATGGTGGATTTCCTCCGGGCCGCCGGGGCCGATGTGTCGTACTACATCCCCCACCGCATCATGGAAGGATACGGACTCAAGGCCGATCTTGTCACCAGCGGCGCCATCAGGCCCGACACCGGCCTGATCATCACCGTGGACTGCGGCTCCAGCAACCTTGAAGCGGCCCTGGCCTGCCGCCGGGCGGGTATCGATCTGGTGGTCACCGACCACCATCGCATCGCGCCGCCTTTCCCGGACGCCCTGGCGGTGGTGAACCCGTCACGAGAAGATAATTCCGGGGGGCTGACCATGCTGGCCGGCGTCGGCGTCGCCTTTTACCTGGTCATCGCCCTGCGATCCTTTCTCCGGGAGCAGGGTTTCTGGAAAGGATCGGCCGAACCGAACCTGAAACAATACTGCGATCTGGTGGCCGTCGGTACCGTGGCGGATATCGTGCCCCTGGTCGGCGAAAACCGCGTCTTCACCAAAGCCGGTCTGGAACTGATCAACGGCCAGCCCCGTCCCGGTATCCAGGCCCTGCTGGAGGCCGCCAAAATAAAAAAGCGGCCCCTGGTCGCCGAAGACATCGCCTATGTCATCGCGCCGCGAATCAACGCCGCCGGCCGGATCGACCACGGCAAGGTGGCTCTGGAGCTGCTCATGGCCACTGACGCCGACCAGGCGAAAAAGATGGCCGACATATTGAACCGTTTAAACACCAAGCGCCAGCTCTTTGAAGAGGATGTGGCCGACGAAATCGAACGGGCCATCACCGCCGACCCGGCCCTGCTCCGGGGGAAAAAGTCCCTGGTGCTGGCCCATCGCCAGTGGCATCCGGGCATCATCGGCATTGTCGCCTCCCGGGCAGTGCGGAAATATCATCTGCCGGTGGCCCTGATCGCCATCAACGGCGAAATGGGCGTGGGATCGTCCAGAAGCATTCCGGGCATTAACCTCTATGACACCATGGCCCAATGCGCCGACCTTTTTGAAGATTTCGGCGGCCATGCCCGGGCGGCCGGGTTCAAGATCAGAAGCGCCAACATCCCCCGTTTTGAAAAACAGTTTGAATTCATTATCCAGCGCAACTCGCGGCCGGAGGACTTTGTCCCGGTGATGGAGGTGGACGGCATCCTGCCCCTGGACCGGATCACGGAGCAGCAGCTCCGGGAAATCGAATCCCTGCAGCCGTTCGGGGAGCAGAACCCGGAACCCCTGTTCCTGGCGGAAAACGTCGCCGTGAACTCTTCCTTTATGATCAACGGCCGCCACCGGAAAATGACTCTCTGCCAGAGACAGGGGAATAGCGGATCGACGGTCAACGCCATGCGTTTCAACATACCGGAGGACCAGCAGGAAACCGGTCACTTCCGACGCGTTGTTTTCCGGGCCCGGCGGGACACATGGAACGGCAGGAACGCGCCGCAGATTATTATCGAGCACGCCGAAATTACCGGTTGAGGGGTAAACATGCCATTATATGAGTTTGAGGGGAAACGGCCGTCCGTAGGCCCGGGGACATGGGTCGCGCCCGGGGCGCAAATCATCGGCGCGGTCACCATCGGCGCCAACTGCTACATCGGGTTTAACGCCGTCATCCGGGCCGACTTCGGGGTCATTACCATCGGCGATGAAACCGCCGTGGAGGAAGGGGTGATCATTCATGAGGCCGAGCGGGTCACCATCGGCAGCCGGGTCATTATCGGCCACATGGCCATGATCCATGACGCCGTCATCGAAGACTGCGCCCTGATCGGCATGCAGTCCATGATCTGCGACCAGGCCCGAATCTGCCAGTGGGCCATGGTGGCGGAAAAATCCCTGGTCATGAAACGCCAGACCATACCGGCCAATGAAATCTTCGCCGGCATTCCGGCTAAAAAGATCGGCACGGTCACCGACCGGCACCGGGAGCGGCTCGCCCTGGGCCAGCAGTTATATGCCGGACTACCCGCGTTATATGCCGGATCATTCAAAGAGATTCCACCGGGACAGGCATCTTGATAAAAACCTATTGGGTGATGTTTTCTCTTGACAACTACCGACGGGTAAGAATAATTTTTAAAAAAATCAGTATTCTTTCTCATTTTTTTTTGGCCGCTTGGTCACCGCCGGTGACCTGATGGCCAAGGTCAGATTTAAAACGCCCAGAAAGCCACATAACTAATTATGAATACAGAAAAAAAGCAGACGGCAGGAACCCCTTCGGAAAACCCCGAAGAATTGAAAAAGGAGATGGACCGTCTGCTGGGGGAACTGGCGGTCAACCTGATGGGCGACCCCAAGGCGCAGCAGACCCTGCAGGCCGTGGCCGGTGCCGTCATGTCGGCCTGGTCGGGCGGCAGTGTTCTCAAAAAAATCATTTCCTGGATGGCCTTGAAAACCATGCCGGCCCTGCCTCCGGGAGACAAAAGCGGTCTGGCGGACATGGCCGCGACCCTGGGCCGGTTTCTGGTCCTGCGGTGGAGGCTGCGCACCCGGGAAATTCGGGAGAACCCGACCGAAGCCGCCGACAATCAGTCCGCCTTTGTGAAATCCCTGCTGGACAACATCGACCTGTCCCAATGGAAGACCCTGCTGGAGACCTCAAAAGAGGGCCGCATCGAAGCCGCCCGCCGGCTCAATGAAATTCTGCCGCAATACCAGGGCAAAATACTGGTGGTCCTGGCCGCCCTGCCCACTGTCATCAGCCTTGCCGCCAATACCCTGAACCTGAACCTTGCCTCCCAGATAAAAGTTCTACCGCCGGAGATGTTGTTTGAAATTGCCAGTGGTCTTAACGGCAAAATCGACTGGAAAGAAGTGGGCCGGATGCTCAACGATTATTATGAACTGGGCAGGAGAGTTCATATCGGCAGCAGCCTGGGCGGGGACGGCGTCACGCCGGCCTTGCAAACCCTTACCGGAGACATGCTTAAAGAGATCGTCAGCGAAATCGATCCCCAGCGCTACGCGGAAGCCGTGGCCGGAAAAGCGGGGGACAGGGAGGCGATTAAAAACGCCGTTTCGGACATGATGCATGCCTTCCCCGAGTTTGGCAGAAAGATGCTCACCGCCGCGGCCCTCTCGGAAAACGCCCGGATCCGGGCCATGAAGAACCGGCTGCGGGTGCTGGCGGACCTGCCCGGCCGTGACCTGGATGAGGTGGTCGCCGAAGTTGCCGGGGCCTTTGACGAACAGGAACTGGCTGACCTGATCTCCCTGGTGCTGGAAATAACCAACCATGTTACCGCCGGCGACCCGGAACGCATCCCCGGAACCGTATCGGCCCTGGCCGCTACCATTGACACCGAAGAAGTCCGGACTCTGGCGGAAAGCGATCTGATCCGGGACATCTGCAAGGCGGCCAGGCCCGTGGCCCTGATCCTGCTGCCGCCCCTGATCAATGGTCTGTGCGATCTGCTGACACCTGATTCTGAAGACAACGCTGAAGATTTGCGATCGGCCCTGGCCCGGCTGGCCGGTATTCTGGGAGACGCCAATGCTGAATAATAAGTTCAGAGAAATATATTCGACCATTGAAAATGATTACGTAAGGAATTTCAAAAAAAACGGCGGCAAGGTCATCGGCTACTGCTATTCCCGGGTGCCGGTCGCGGAAGTCTACCATGCCGCCGGCATCCTCGGTATCCGGCTTCGCGCCAACGAGATCACGGCCACCACCCTGGGTGACGCCTATTTCGGTCCGGTGGTTTGCAGCTTTCCCAAAAGCCTTCTGCAGATGGCCGGGGAAGAGAAATACCGGTTCCTGGACGGCGCGGTCACCTCTTCGGTTTGCGACACCATGCGACGACTGGACGAGTGCTGGCGAAAAGCCGCCCGGGAGGGCGAGGCCGTTATCCCTCCCTTTTTTAAATATTTCGCGGTGCCCCATAAATCATACGACTTCAGCCTGGAATGGTTCAGCGAAGAGTTGCGCCTCCACATCCGCGAACTGGAAGCCCATTTCGGCGTCCGGGTCACAAAAGAAGCGCTGAACGATTCCATCAGGCTCTATAATCACGGCCGCCGCCTGCTGAAGAAACTGGATGAAATCCGCAGCCGGCCCGATGTTCCCATTTCCGGCGCGGATGCCCTGTCGGTTTTTGTGGCGGCGGTATCCATGCCCATGGAGCAGTTCGTCGAAATGGCCGAAGCGCTCCTGGCCGAACTGGAACAGAGCGACCGGCCGGTGCCGGGCAAGCGGCTGTTTATCGTCGGCAGCGTCAACGACGACCGGGGACTGATCGACAGCATCGAGCAGACCGGCGCCGTGGTCGTGGGCGACATGATGTCCTTCGGGTCAAAATATTACGACAACATGATCGCCGAGGACAGCGACGACCCGGTGGACGAAATCGCCAAGTCCTACCTGCTCAGCCTGAAACATCCGCGTATGTTCGGAAGGTTCAGGGAAAGAAGCGATTATCTGGCGGACAAAGTGAAACAGGCCCGTGCCCAGGGCGTTATTTTCCAGAACATCCGCTTCTGCGATCTGCACGGCTGCGAAAACAGCCTCTACGCCGAGGACCTGACGGCTATGGGCATTCCCTGCCTGAGACTGGAGCGTGAATACGGACCGCTGGTGGAAACCGAGCGGGTCAAGATGCGGGCCCAGGCTTTTGTCGAGAGGATATAACTGTGAAAAAAGAATTAATGGCGTTTAACTATGACTGGCAGCTTCTGGTCACGTTCCAGAACCTCAAGGCCCTGCTGGAAAACACCACCCCCGGAGAAAAGGAGGCGATTTTCAGTATTCTGCCGCGGCGGGCCAACACCTTTGCCATGTTAAAGCAGATCGGCAATGCCATGCTCTATCTGATCGACGCCACCTGCCTGTGGCTGGACGACCTGACCTATGCCCGGGAAAAGGGGAAAAAGGCGGTGCTGACCACCTACTGCTACCCGGTGGGCATTCTCAAGGCCTTTGACTGCGTGCCGATCAACGCCGAGGTTCTGGCCGCCTACGGCGGGCTGATCTTCAACCGGGGGGTGATCGAATATCTGGATCACTGCGTGGAACTGGGCATGACCGAGACTTCCTGCTCCGGCCAGCGCGGCTCCATGGGCGCCTTCATGGCCGGACTGGGCACCACGCCCGACTTCTGCCTGGCCAATACCGCCGGCATCTGCGACTCCAATGCCAACGCCTTTCATTTTTATACCTCCAAGAAGAACATCCCCATGTACATGCACGACTCGCCCCCGGACCTGACCGGAGAACGGGCCGTCCGCTACAACCGGCAGGACTTCCGCCGGATGCTCGTTTTTCTGGAAAAACAGACCGGCAAAAAGGTGGACTGGGACAAACTGGCCGAACTGATTCACGAAATTCAGCGGCAGGATGATCTGATCAATGAAATCCAGCAGCTCATGACCTGCGTGCCCAATCCGGTGCCGCCGCTGGTTCAGCCCATCATCTACCTGCTCAAGTTCGGATTCAACGGCGTGGCCTCGGCCACCCGGGTGCTGGAGGAGATGCTGCGGGTATCAATGGAAAACCACGCCAAAGGGATCGCCGGCACCCTCTCCGGAAAAGAGCGGGCCCGCTGCATGCCCAGCTATATCGAACACTACACCATGGATTTCCGCTTTTTTAATTTCTTCAACGAACTGGATATCAGCATGATGGGCTGCATGCTCAACTATTTCTTTCCCAGCGGCGCGCCTTACGCCGCCGGCCGGGAAGACCAGTGTTACAAAATGGACGCCTCCTCGGAAGAGGCCATCATCGACAGCCTGGCCGATCAGCTCTCGCGCATGCCCATGATCAAGCAGATCCGCGGCCCCTATGACGCGCCGGCCATGTGGCTGGAGGACACGCTTTCGGCCTGCAAGCTCTACAAGGCGGACTGCACCATTTACGTCGGTACTCTGGGCTGCCGCAACACCTGGGGCATGGTCAAACCTTTTTTACGGGACCTGGAAGCCGCCGGCTACCCTTCCTACGCCCTGTTCGCCGACGCCTTTGACGA
Organism: Thermodesulfobacteriota bacterium; assembly: GCA_040753795.1. Lineage (NCBI taxonomy): Bacteria > Pseudomonadati > Thermodesulfobacteriota > Thermodesulfobacteriota bacterium. The sequence continues at coordinate 17,433 of JBFMDX010000026.1, read as the reverse complement.
CCGGGCCCGGAGCTGGGAGTCCTGCAAAAGTGCCATGCGGGAATTTCTCGAGGTAAGGAAGATTATTTAATGAAAAAACCTGAACATACAAAGATACTGGCTTTATGCGGCAAAGGCGGCGTGGGCAAGACCTCGTTGAGCGCCGCCATTATCAAGCTGCTGCGTGACCGCAACGCCGGCCGGGTCCTGGCCATTGACGCCGATCCGGCCGTGGGACTGGCCATGGCCCTGGGCATGACGGTTACCAAGACCATCGACGACATCCGCTCTTCCCTGATCAAAAACGTGAAAAACACCGAGAGTACCGTCGATAAAAAAGAACTGCTCTCCCTGATCGACTATGAGGTCCTTGACGCCATCGCGGAAAACGGCAACCTGGGTTTTCTGGCCATCGGCCGGCCGGAGACCGAGGGCTGCTACTGCCGGGTCAACAATTTTTTAAAAGACGTCATCAAATCCACGGCCTACCATTTTGATTACGTGGTCATCGACGGCGAGGCGGGTATCGAGCAGGTCAACCGCCGGGTCATGGAGGAGGTGGATTACCTGGTCCTGGCCTCGGACGCCTCGGCCAAGGGGCTGAACGTGGTGCGGGAGATCCGGGATGTGGCCGGCAAAAGGACCGTGAAGTACAAGAAGGCCTTCCTTATTTTAAACCGGATCAGGAGCGCCGAGGAAGCGGACAAGATCATCGGCCGCACGGACATCGAACTGGCCGGCTGGATTCCGGATGATGACACCATCCGGGAGTATGACATCGAGGGCAGGAGCATTCTGGAATTACCCGACTGCCCTGCCCTTCAAGCCGTGGGCCGGGCGCTGGACCGGATTGTCGGGGAGTAAATTTGTCATCGTCCGGCTTGACTTTTTCATAGGCGGCTTGACCGGACAATCCCGATAAAAATGGCTCGTCTTGTTTCGTCACCCCGGCGAAGGCCGGGGTCCAGTATAAAAATGCAACATGCGCCTGGAGGTGTTTTTTCGCTCCTGTCGCTTCAAAACCACTCCCGGCAGTTTAATACTAAAACACTACATCATTAACCAAACTACTTGAAGGTGTTAAACGTGAAAAAAATACTTATTACCATTATGATCATTCTATTTTGGATAGGCTATGCAATAGGTAGCGATTATGTTTTGCCAAAAGGTAGCGCTATTTTTTCAAACGAATTTCAGATCGCACATCTTGAGGAAATTGAAAAAGATGCCATTGATGGATACATTCGCGATCAATTGTCATCTGGAAACATTTTTTTCAATGATATAGATTTAACTGTTATAATTATTGATTCCTGCACATTCTGTAAAAAAGGCGTTGTTAAGATAAAAACTACAGATGGAAAAGTTACAGGGTGGATTTTTAAAGAAAGTCTCAAAACGATAAAGAAAAAATAAGACACAGGTGACATAGGAAACGCGTTACCCGTAACCGAAGGCAAGAGGGTTGATGGGAGCTATTGAAAGGAGGCGCGCCGGAAGTGTTTTGTAGCTCCAGATTGCTTTCGGGATTCAGCAACGGCCTTCGCTGAATTTCTCGAACTCGGGCTTCGCCCTCAAACAACGAGAAATTCTTGACGCTCAGGCCATTGCTGAATTTTTACCCGAAAGCGATCCATGTCGCTTCAAAACCACCTCCGGCGCCGGCAGCCGTCCCGGACAGTAACGGCTTTTTGCTGAGGCGCAAACGGAAAAACTCACCTAATAATTATGTTAGAAATATGAATAAAATATTACTGCTAATATTCCTACCACTTTTTCTTGTCGGCTGCTTCAGTTTTAGTTCTAAATACGATCCTGACGGAATAGGTTATAATATGAAATTCCCTTATAGGGCCGACAATGAAAAAGCATTAAAACTAATCGAAAATATAGCTAAAATTAAAATTGGTGACGATATAACTCATGTAAATACCTTTTTAGGATGTCCGGATATAGAGTTATTTAACAATAAAGATTTATTCACAAAATATGAAAAAATATCTAAAACTTTCGTATATTATCTAGAACGTAGTGATGATATTGAAAAATCATATAGAATCTATTTTAATCCCAAAGATGAAGTTATTGGAATTTTAAAGATCAATTAACATATCAAGATTGGCACTTGCGCCCGGGTGACACGGGCAACTCGTTGCCCGTGCCCGAAGGGCAAGAGGTCTGGAGAATCGACCACTTCATGTGCTCCACGCTCCGTTTGATAGAATGATCAGGAGATCTTCCTTAATTGTATAGGATTAAAACTTTATGGCCCTGTCGCTCTCCGAAAAGACGGATTTGTTCAATAGATTTAAAGACAAGGATGTGGACAGGCTGCGTGAATTGTCCATCATTTTCAAAGCTCATGGGAATTACGAGAAAGCCCGGCTGGCCGACCTGCTGATTAAAATCAAAAGCCAGGATATTGACGGGTTAAAAGCCCTGATAAAAGAACTGTCCCGATCCGGAGAATTGATGGAATCGGTTTATGCGGATTCCCTTTTACAGGAAAAGTTATCGATAAGCGCAGCGGAGAAAAAGCAGGTAAAAGAGCAAAAAGCCAGGGACAGGCTGGAGAAGCAAGAGAATAAGACCATACCGTCATTCGGCGTTTCAGAAGAAATTTATGAGGCCATGGCAAAGAGGATTTCGCTGAACGCGCAAAGACATAGAGACAGGATAGATGGGAAAGCAGACGAATAGACCGAACGCTTTCGGGTTTCAGCGCTTTATGAAGCAGCCCCTTGAGCTTTGAGCCTTGGCCCCTTGAGCCCTGGACCTTGTCCCTTGAACCCTGCACCTTAAACCTTAAACCCTTAACAAAAAAGGTATAGACATGAATAACCGGAACCTGTCCGCCGACGTCGTCGTCGTGGGCTCCGGCCCCGGCGGGGCCACCATCGCCAGGGACCTGACCCTGGCCGGCAAGAAAGTCATCATCGTGGAATGGGGCAAGGACAACAAGCCCCGGGGCAACATGCACACCTTCATCAAGGCCATGGGCGGATACTTCACCAGCCTGGGAAAAGGATTGATGGTCACGCCCGATCTGCTGATGATGGTGCGGGCCGTGACCGTGGGCGGCACCACCATGTTTTATACCGCCTCGGCCTGGGATCCGCCCTACGAAAAACTGGCCGCTTTTGGCGTGAACCTGCCGAAAGATGAAACGGAAAAAATAAAAAAAGAACTCAAGGTCGGCCCCCTGCCCGATGACCGCATCGGCCCGGCCGCCAGAGCCATCATGACTTCGGCCCGGGACCTGGGCTATGACTGGAAAAAACTCAACAAATTCATCGATCCGTCCAAAGCCAGAATCGGCTGCATGGACACCTTCTGCGGGGACAAGAGCCAGGCCAAATGGGAGGCCTACCAGTGGGTCATGGACGCGGTCAACCGCGGCGCCCGCCTGCTGCCGCAAACCCTGTGCGAGGAAGTCATCGTCAGCAACGGCACAACCGAAGGGGTCCGGGTCAGCGACCGGTCCGGCCGGGAATATGAAATCGGCGCCAAAGTCGTGGTAATCTGCGCCGGCGGCGTGGGATCCCCCACCCTGCTACAGCGCTCCGGCATCGAAGACGCCGGCCGAAAGTTCTTCTTTGACCCCTTCGTGCTGACCAACGGCTACATCGACGGAAAAACCGAGCCAGGCAAAGAGCTGGCCATGGCGGCCGGCATGCACCTGGAAGAAGACGGTATCATGATGACCGACATGACCAATCCCTGGTTCCAGTCCATTGCTTTCAATATTCTCGCCGGCCGGCCCGGTAAGGCCTTCAAGAGCAAGGGACAGGTCAGCATCATGACCAAGGCCCGGGACGTCATGGACGGCGTCATCGACGTGGACGGCCGCATCAGCAAGCCGCTGACCGCCCAGGACCGGGAAAAGCTCAACCGTGGCAAGATCATGGCCCGCAAAATCCTGAAAAACATGGGCGCCAGAGATATCTGGAACGGCGCCCTGGGCGCGGCCCATCCCGGCGGCACCTGCCGCATCGGCCACATCGTCGACAGCGATCTTCAGACCCGGTACAAAAACCTGTTCGTGTCCGACGGCAGCGTCATTCCCTTCGAGTTCGGCCTGCCGCCGGTGCTAACCATTCTGACCATGTCCCGACGCCTATCAGGACATTTGCTGAAAAACATACTGTAATAAGCAAACCCTCAGGAATGTCTTGGAATCGTAATAATAATATGTTATAATTAAATAATTTTTTGATGAGGGTCAACAGCTCCTGCTTTTACAAACAACAGCGCCTATTCAGATTGTTTCCGACCCGGGTGGGTTGCGCCGATTGAAGAAAAAGACATGAGTCTGAAAAAAAAGACTTTTCTAATCATCTTCCTGGCCGTGCTGGTCGCCCATCTCGCGTACTTAGCTGTTTTCAAATTCATAATCTATAAGAGCCTTGTCGAGGTCGAAAATTCGTATGCCTCATGCGCCATGAATCATTTCCTGGCGCTGGTCGACATTGAGATCAAACACCTGGATAAATTCGTTCACGACTGGTCGTCATGGGATGATACCTATGAATTCGTCCAGGACCGCAACCAGAAATACGCCGCCATTAATTTGACCCTGACCACATTTGCCGATCAGAGTCTTAACCTCGTTCATATATATGACGAGAAAAGCAGCCTTGTCTGGGGAAAGACATACCGGCTGGAAACCGAAGAAGAAATCCCCTTTGATCTGTCGAAGGAACTGACTGCTTTCGTTTTTTCGAAACTTGTCGAACAGACAAATCCTGATGCGTATGCCAGTGGGATCATCCAGACCAGCCTGGGACCGATGCTGATTGCATCACACCCCATCCTGAATTCCCAAAACATGGGGCCCAGTCGTGGCGCCATGGTCATGGGCCGGTTCTTAACGGCGGATTCCATCCGTTCGCTGGCCGAGCATATCGGTATGAAGATCGAGTCATGGCCGTCAAAAAACGGTAAGATACCGGAGACCGTGACCGGATGCATGCCGCTGCTGGACGATCCTGCCGCCGTCAAGGTGGTGCCCGCCTCACCCGACGCCATCGAAACCTATGCAATATTGAAAGATATAGACAATCAGCCGGCGATCTTCCTCAAGGCTTCTCTGCCGCGTCCGATCAGCCAGCGGGGCATAAAGGCATATCAGGTCAGCATGACTCACCTGCTGATAACCGGATTGCTGATTCTAATCTGTGTCCCCTGGTTACTGGGAAGGTACATTTTAACCCCCATCACCCGCCTGACTGAAAAGGCGGTGCAGATCGGCGTTTCCTCGAATCATTCGGAAATTCCGGGCACCGAACGGAATGATGAGATAGGCGCTCTGGCAAGAGAAATGAATAAAATGGTGGGACGCCTCTCCAACAGCGAAGAACGTTACCGTATCCTGGCGGAAAACGCCCGTGACGTCATCTGGTCCTTCGGCCTTGACCTGAAGTACACCTACGTAAGTCCCTCCGTGCTGCTCCTGCGGGGATACACCGCGGAAGAAGCGATGCGGCAGAGCTTCGAGGAATTGCTGGCGCCGGAATCGGCCAAACGAGCCAGGGAAGTTCTTGAAAGAGAGCTGTCCCAGGAACTCAAAGGACAGCGTCATCCCCCCGGGTGGTCGGTCACCACCGAACTGGAGATGACCCGCAAAGACGGGTCAACCGTCTGGACGGAGGCCACCGCCAGCATTTATTACGATAAGAACGGCAATCTCAAAGGCGTCATGGGAATCACCCGGGATATTTCCGAACGCCGTCGGGCGGAAGACAGGCTGCGCGAATCGAACCTGTCCCTGGAGAGGCTGACGGTCCTGGCCACGGAAATGGCTGCCCAGGCCCAGACGGCCAATGAGGCCAAAAGCGCTTTTCTGGCCAACATGAGCCATGAGATTCGTACGCCCTTGAACGGCGTCATCGCCATGACCGATCTGCTGCTGGACACCGACCTGTCCCCCCGGCAACGGCAGTTTGCCGCTATCGTCAAGTCAAGCGGCGAATCCCTCCTGTCGCTGATCAACGACATTCTGGACTTTTCCAAAATCGAGGCCCACAAACTGGAACTGGAGGTCATCGATTTTGACCTGCGCATGGTCATGGAAGACATGATGGAGATGATCTCAGCCAAAGCAAAAGGGAAAGGCCTTGATCTGGAGTGCCGGATCGATCCGGAGGTACCTTCCTGGCTTCAGGGCGACCCGGGACGCCTGCGGCAGATCATTCTCAATCTGACCGACAATGCCATAAAGTTTACCGGCAGCGGTAAAATTGCCATCCGGGCGGCACTCGCATCCGAAGACGAACGGCAGGTGATGATCCGCTTCACCGTGACCGACACCGGTATCGGTATCTCAAAAGAAAGGATCAGCGACCTGTTCAGCCCCTTTGTTCAGGCGGACAGTTCAACCACGCGCCGATACGGCGGCACGGGCCTGGGCCTGTCCATCTCCAAACAGTTGACCGAACTGATGGGCGGAGAAATCGGCGCGGAAAGCGAGGAAGGCGGGGGGTCTGTTTTCTGGTTTACGTCCGTCTTTCGAAAACAGCCGGCAGCCAGCATCCAGCAGATGGCGCCTTATCATGACCTGAAAGGAGTTAAGGTGCTGGCGGTGGATGATCATGAGCCGAGCCTGCTGCAGGTAACGACGTTTGTCAAATCATGGGGGTGCCGGTTTGAAACATCTTCCGACGGGAAAAGCGCCCTGTCACTTCTCAGGCAGGCGGTTCGGGACAAAGACCCCTTCTCCGTTGCCATTGTTGATTTTTCCATGCCGGGGATGAACGGCAAGGAACTGGGGCAAAAAATAAAAGCGGATGAAGAACTGCGCGACACCGTTCTGATCCTAATGACCTCAATGGGGCAACGGGGCGACGCCGCCGAGTTAAAGCTGATCGGTTTTTCCGGGTATCTGACCAAACCCTTCCGCAAGCCGCAGCTGCAGGCCTGCCTGGAAATGGTCCTGTCCGGCAAAGCGGCCGGAGAGAAAGGCCAGCTGGTTACCCGGCACTCCATAAGGGAGTCACTGAAAAAGCGGATCCGCATCCTGGTGGTTGAGGATAATTTCACCAACCGGGAGGTGGCCCTGGCGGTTCTGAACAAACTCGGTTTTCAAGCCGATGCCGTAACCGGCGGGAATGACGCGCTCAAAGAGCTCCGGCGCATCCCTTATGACCTTGTCCTGATGGACTGCCAGATGTCCGATATGGACGGGTATGAAACCACCCGGCTGATACGGAATCGGCGGACAGGGGTGGTCAACCCTGCTGTCCCCGTCATCGCCATGACAGCCTGCGCCATGGAGGGAGATCGGCGGAAATGCCTTGAAGCAGGGATGGATGATTATCTGACAAAGCCCATCCAGCCGGATAAAATGGCGGATAGATTAGCCCGGTGGTTGAGCGGGAAAGGCCAGACGGACCCGGCCGATGAGGTTCCCGCCGTTATTGCCGACAAAGACCAGGCGCAGGATCAGACGAGCATCTTTGATGCCGATAATCTGCTCAGGCGGATGAATGCGGACAAGGCTTCCGTTCGGCCTGTGATAGCGGGTTTCCTGGTTGACCTTTCCCGTTATGCCGCGGCGATTAAAAGCCATCTGCTCAACGGCGACGGATCCTCCGTCCAGCGTCAGGCCCATACCATCAAAGGCGCGGCGGCCAATGTCGGCTGTTACCGTCTTCAGCAAGCGGCTTTGGCGGTGGAAACGGCTTGCATGTCCGGAGATTTGAAGCGAGTGACCGATCTCATGAACGCGTTGGAAGAACAGATTGCGCTGGTAAAGAATACCATGGAACAGACCGGTTGGTATGACAAGTCAACGACGGAAAAAGAGGAGAGCAACGCATGAAAACGCTTATCGTAGAGGATGATTTAACCAGTCGGCTGATGCTTCAAAAAATATTGAACCCCTATGGCGAGTGTCATATGGCCATGAACGGGAAAGAAGCCGTCGACGCCTTTATCATCGCCAGGATGGAAAAAGAGCCTTACGACCTCATCTGTCTAGACTTCATGATGCCTGAAATGGACGGGCCGGAAGCGTTGAGGCGGATCCGGAAGTTGGAAAGAGAATACGGCATAGAAGAAAATGACGGGGTAAAAATTCTCATGGTCACCATCGTGGGGAAGCCCGCCCAGGTCATCGACGCCCATCGCGCCGGCGCCACGGCCCATATGGTCAAACCCATCGACCAGGCCCTGCTGCTGCGGCACCTGGCCGAGTTCGGGTTGCTTTCGCCAGGATCTGAAAACGCATGAACCACGGGACCGTCCCGCTGAAGATATAGGTACTCATAACCAGGGGAGCAGCTTTTCCCCCATTATCCTTTAAGGAGGAACGCCATGACCAGCTGGAAATGCACCAACTGCGGTTACACACTTGAAAAAGAAGAACCACCCGAGGAGTGTCCCTCCTGCAAACAGAAATGCGAATTTGTCGACAACACCTGCTATACGCCGGACTGCCAGATCGAAGGCACCGACAAGCGCATCTAAAAAAAGGGGCCGCTGAGAATCGAAATCTTCAGCGGCCCCATGCTGTTGCCTTATTCATTCCCGGGGTAATACCTCCTCCCGGTTTTCAGGCGAAATAATATCCGGGCTTACTTAAGAACAAAGTGAGCGCGTCTGTTCTTGGACCAGGCGTCTTCGGTGTGACCCGCATCAACCGGCCGTTCCTCGCCAAAACTGATCGTGGTCAGGCGGGTCAAATCCGTCCCCAGGTTGACTAGGAAATCTCTGGCGCTGGTGGCTCTTCTCTCGCCCAGGGCGATGTTGTATTCGTTGGTGCCCCGTTCGTCGCAATGGCCTTCAATGGTCACCGCGGCATCGGGATTCTTATCCAGCCAGGCGGCCTTCTTCTTCAGAATGCTCTGCGCATCAGCGGAAAGATCGGATTTATCAAAAGCAAAATAGATGTCTTCTTTCTCAAAAGCCAGTCTTTCCTGATCCACGGGCTCTTCCACCGCCGCAGGCTGCGGAGCGGCCGGCGCGGCTTCAGCCTTCTTTTCGCAGCCGCCCATGTAAAAGGATATGCCCACGGTGCCCAGCCAGCTGCATTCCGGGTAGGTCTGGACACTACGGACATCAGCAAACAACGCCACATTCTTATGAACAAAACATTTCACACCGCCGCCCACGTTGGTGGCGAACTCACTGGTATCATTGTCGCCGGTGATCTTATCCAGATCATAGACGAAGACGCCGGCACCGGCGGCCAGGTAGGGAACTACCTTCTTGTCCGTCATGAAATGATACAGCGCGTTTAACTGGGCAAAGTGCACATCCCCGTCCGCTGAATCGCCGTCACGGTCCAGGGGCCTGTTGTTCGCCTCGGTATCGGCATAATAGTAGCTGGCTTCCAGGCCGAAATTCTCGGTGATATTGTAGCCGAGGCCGAGCCCGCCGGCCATGTCATCTTCCAGATCCAGATCCGAATCGAATCCAAAATGACCGACACCGGGTGACAGCGTAAACGACCCGGCCCGATGTTCGGCCGCCGCATTGCCCGCCACTGACAAAACCATACATACAACCGCAACCAACAATAAATAACCCTGACGCTTCATGTTTCCCCCTTGATGTTTGTTAATTGATTATTTTAGCCTTTGATCTATATAACTTTTTTCATTATGCATAATGTGTGTCTCATTTAAAACTGGGCATAAATAACAGAATATTTATCAAAATACAACAAGATTTTCGCTTTGACCGCAATAAAATTGACGCCCGGCGCCGAAATTGTTATGGTTGCCGATCATAGTCACGGAGGGTGAACCCCTTCCGGCGGAGGTCATGGGACCTTTTGCGGGACACTTTCCACCTGTCTTTTATTGCTGCAAATTTATATATTATAATAAACAGTTATGGTTTTGGCTGGTCAATTAGTCCTCATTATATTAATACACGGAGAAGCACAACATGAATAAATGGAACCTGGCACTCGCGACAGTTCTGGCTGGATTGTTTTTTTTCCCCCGAATCCCGGATGCGGCCCAGGATGTGGCCGTGGGCACCGTTACCATTGACAAGGAAACCCTGAAAGCAGCCATCGTCCAAGTGCTCAAGGATGATCCCAAGCTGGTTTATGACGCCATGAACGCCTATCAGCAGCAAATGGCCGGGAACAGTCAACAGCAGCTTGAAAACAGTTTTAAGAACCCGCTGTCGATACCGGTCCGGCCGGAGAACCCGTCCAAGGGGCCGGAGAAAGCGCCGGTCACCGTTATTGCCTTCATGGATTTTCAGTGCCCGTATTGTGCCCGAACCGTCGAAACCATGTACAGCCTTATGGATAAGTATCCCGGAAAGCTGCGGCTGGTGTATAAAAACAACCCGCTGCCAAATCATGCCGCCGCCCTTGACGCCGCCAAGGCCGCCCTGGCCGCCCACCGCCAGGGCCGGTTCTGGGAATTCCGGGATATGCTTTATGCCGATATGAGCAAGCTTAACGAAGCGGGTTATGTCCAGCTGGCTAAAAACCTGGGGTTGAACCTGGACACCTTTAATGCCGACCGCAAATCCGAAGCCGTGGCCAAAGTGATCACGGCGGACCAGGGAGAGGCCACGAGCAACAACTTAAAAAGCGTGCCCTTCTTTGTCATCAACGGCATCATGGTCAAGGGAGCCAAGGATATCGCTTATTTCAGCACGGTCATCGACCGTCTGCTGGCGCAACCGGTGCCGGGATCGACAAAACAATAAAGGAAGCGCGGGAATGAATCCGTCCGATCCGAAAACCGCCAACACGCCGGGCAACCCTTACGCCGACAGCGTCACGTTTTCATCCGGACTGATGATCCTTTGCGGCATGCTGTCCGTTGTCTTTTCCTTCTGGACGGCCCTGGTCACGTCCTCGGGTATCGAAACCTGCATTTATCTTCTTCATTATGCCGACGGCTACAGGCCGGCCGTTTTCACCATCGAAAACATCGTTTTTGTCGAAGGGGATAACGCCACGAAACACAGAACCGCCGACAAATACTGGGTTGAGGGCGACATCGATGGTAAAAAAGAGAAATTCGGGCTGGGCAAATATGTTCCCGGCGTGGTTCAGAACCGGGCCGACCTTGAGAAAAAAGTATCGATAGGACAAAAGCTGCCGGTCCTGTACAACCCGGACATTACTGACAGCCTGGAAATCCGGGTTCGATATCCGGAACCGGACTTCAAACAATATGTTCAACGCATGCAATGGGCCATGATCAGGGAAACCTACCTGCCCTGGAGCGTTTCCATCTGCCTTTGCCTCCTTTTCGGAGCCGTAGCCAGGAAGCCCAAAATGGCCGTGGGTTTCTTCGTCCTGTCCTTTATAATTATACTTTTCGGCGTGATTCCGACGGCGATCAACCTGGCAAACCGTCTATAGCTTCGATATTGAAAACAGCCAAAAAGCCCTGCCCCTTCTATCATCCGGTCCATGAGGAGAAAAAACACATGAAAATCGACCACACTTTTCCCCCGGGGAAACATTACCGGGCATCGATCCTGCTCTTGTCCATTGCCCTGATCATGGGCGCCTGCTCTTCGGGAATAAAACCGTCCCGTGTACCGATGGATGATAAAACAGCCCGGTACGACCGCTTCCTCCAGGCCCTGGATAAGGAGACGACCGAGGCCGGGGTCAATAATGCCGCCGTCGGCCGCCTGGACGGATTGGCCTTTCTCCGTGCCGACCGGTTCCTGTGCGGCCTGAAGGACCGCGTCTCAACGGCGGCGGAAAAAGACCTCTGGATTGACTGGATGCGAGCTGAAGATGCCGCTGCCCGCTGCGGCGAGATTCTCTGCCTGCCGGCGGAATCCCGGGAAAGGCTGTCCCGCCTGGCCGGGGTTCCGCCCGCGGCCGACGAACTGGCCGATTATGCCGAGACAGCCGCCGCCGCCCTGCTCGCGGCCCGGCGCAAACAGCCCGATTTTCATGAGGCAGTGACCGCGGCCATGGAATGCCCGCAAGTATATGAAACCTGGATGCGGGCCGTCGGCGCCTATCCCCTGACGGCCCTGCCGGTAGTCTACCTGACCCGGAAGGCCCACCGCCGGATGAGCGACTGGCTTTCCAAACCGCCCGGCCCCATCCCGCCGGGCAGTGAAAGCGTCTGCTATCTGCCGGAAAAAGCGCCGGTTCTGAGCGAAGAAGAAATCGGCCGGATTCTTTCGGCGTCATCAGATAACGCCCTGGCCGTGCCCCGGCCGGATACCGTTGCCCGCCGCATGCTGGCCGAGAACTTCGCGCCGACCATCACCCAGGAGATCAGCGGCGATTCCGACCGCTTCGGCACGATCCAATGGCGGGACAAAAACATCCGGGTGGATGAGGAACGATCGGCGATATACTGGTATTGCACCAACGCCTTTTACCGGGGCAAACCGGTTCTCCAGATCAACTACGCCGTCTGGTACGCGGCCAGGCAGGGGCCGAAATCCCCCTGGCTGGAACGCGGCCCCCTGGACGGGCTGACCGTGCGTGTCACCCTGGACGGCAGCGGCCGGCCGGTGATGGCGGACATCATGAACAACTGCGGGTGTTATCATTTCTTTGTACCGGCCGAGGGAACAATCAAGCGCATCAAGCCCCAGTCCTTTGCCATCGACGCTTTCTCTCCCATGACCCTGCCCTCGTCTTTTCCGGAAAACCGGCTGAATGTCCATGTCAACGCCGACTGGCATCAGGTGGTCGGCCTCACGGCCGACCCGGTTCCGGCGGACGGCACGATTTGTTCCCTGGTTCCCTATGAGACCCTGGAAATGCTCCCGACGGACAACGGCGGTCACGCCAGCCTTTTCAACACGAGCGGCATTGCCAAAGAATCCACCCGGATCGAGCCGTACATTCTTTTCTCCATGGGCATTCCCAAGGTGGGCAGCATGCGCCAGCGGGGTCACCATGCCCTGACCCTGGTGGGCCGGTCCTATTTTTCCGATCCGGATTTAATGGATAAAAATTTTGAATATAATGAATGATGATGAATTCGTAAAAAGCGATAAAGACGACGCCATAGTTCTTTTTGTCAAAACGCCGGTCAAGGGGGCGGTCAAGACCCGTCTGGCCGCGTCCCTGGGAGACGCGGAGGCCCTGGCTCTTTATCAATGCTTTGTAGCGGATGCGCTGGCCATGCTCACGTCAACCGGACGGGCGGCGCGGATCTACTTTTATCCCGCCGGGGACAGGGAGCTTGCGCGCGCCTGGCTGGGCGGAGATTGGCCGCTTTTGGCCCAGACAGGAGAGTCCCTGGGAGAAAGGATGAAGAACGCCCTGACGGAAACCTTTGCCGCTGGATTTTCCCGAGCGCTGGTTGTCGGCAGCGATCTGCCGGACCTGCCGGCAGCCATAATCCATGAAACCTTTGACCTGCTGCGGGATCACGCGGCGGTCATCGGCCCGGCCCGGGACGGCGGGTATTACCTGATCGGGTTTACGGCCGCGGGTTTTCTGCCCGAGGTGTTTGACGGCATCACCTGGGGAACGGGAACAGTACTGTCGGAAACGCTGCGGCAATTTGACGCGCGCGGAATTACCCCGCGGATGCTGCCGGTCTGGCGGGATATGGACACCATCGACGACCTGAAAGCGCTTGAGTCGGACAGCCGTGAATGCGCCGGCCCGGCCGCTCATACCCGGAAGCGGCTGCGGAACATGATCAGCAATCGGAGGAACTCATGACCAAATCGGACCAGATCCGGTTCTTTAGCGAACGGTTACCGGCCACCTTTGTGGCGGTTCTTTTTCTCGTTCTGTCAGGACCGGCCGCTGTCACGGCCGGGGATGTTCTGGCCGTGGGAAATTTTTCAAACACCGCCGTTACCGCTGAAGGCCTCCCGGAAGGGTGGCAGCCGCTGACCTTCCGCAAAATCAAGGATCATACAGACTATGATATTGTTCAGGACAGCGGCCTGTCCGTTATCCGGGCCGACAGCAACGCCTCGGCCTCCGGCCTCATCCGCAAAATCCGCATCGACCCCATGATTTATCCCCTTATCCAGTGGCGCTGGAAAATCAGCAATGTATACGAAAACGGCGATGTCACCCGGAAAGGCGGGGATGATTACCCGGCCCGGATCTATATCGCCTTTGAATACGATCCCGGCCAGGCGGGTATTCTGGAAAAAGCCCAGTTTGAAGGCGCTCGGCTGATATATGGCGAATATCCCCCAGGCAGCGCCGTCAATTATATTTGGGAAAGCCGGGCGCCGCTGGACACCCGGGTACCCAACCCCTTTACCGACCGGGTCATGATGATCGTGGTGGAAAGCGGCCCTGACCGGACGGACACCTGGATCACGGCAGAGCGGAATATCTATCAGGACTACCTGGACTGTTTCGGCCGGCAGCCGCCCCTGATCACCGGCGTGGCGATTATGACCGATTCGGACAACACCGGCGAAGCCGCCACCGCGTATTACGGCGACATCATTTTTAAATCAGGGCCAACGGCAAATCCTTAATCCGTCCCCTACTCCATTGCCTGGAACCGTCTCATGAAGCGCCGGTCGATGTAATCCTTGAGCAGGAAGGCCGCGCGGCCTTCGAACGTCAGCCATCCTTTTTTCAGCACCCCGCGGTAATCGCCCAGGTTTAAAATCAGCAGGTAACCGTCCTGGGGCCGGAAAGGCCGCAGGGGCCCTCCCTCCAAAGCGGCCAGAAGATTGTGAAGAAGCAACGGGTTCTGCCGCACGGCATAGACGCCGACCTTGTCCAGGGGCCGGGGCTCGAAATAAATGCAATCGCCGCCGCCAAAAATTTCCGGATGGGTCGGCGACTGCAAATATTGATTGACCAGGAGACCGCCGTCGGGTCCGCCCGGCAGGCCGGAAGCGACGGCAACGGGCGATGGTTTCACGCCCGGCGCAACAAAAATAACATCCGCCGTAATGGTTCTGCCCGACTCAAGGGTGACGGCCCCGGTCTGGATGGCCGTGACGAACCCGCTTTCGTCAATAACGATGCCGCGTCCGGTCAGGGAACGGTAAACCCGGGAACGGACGCTTTCCGGAAACCGCCCCAGAAAAGACCGGCCGGCGCAGACGGTAATGGCCGGCAGGTTTATTCCCGACGTCAGGGCCAGGTGATGGACATTGCCCGCGATCTCCGCGGCCGCCGGTCCGCCGCCGGCAACCACCACGCCCGCCGGCCTGCGGACGCCGATGTCCAGAAGGCGCTGCCGCGCTTCCAGCAGTTGTTCGATGGGCTTGACCGGATAAACGCCGCCCTCGTCCCTTGTCACCAGGTCCCGGGGCACATGACTGCCCAGGTTGCAGGAGAGCACGTCATAAGCGATCTGGCCGCCGGAGGTGAGACGAACGGTCTTTCCCCGGGGATCGATCGTCTCCACCGCGTCGCAGAGAAAGGTTCCGCCTTTTTTTTCAGTTACCCGGCGGATGGCAAAACGAATCTCCTCCGGGGTATAGACGCCGGCCAGCATGCCCGGCCCCATACCCGAATAGTAGTGATAGGCTGCCGGACCGATCACAGTCACCCGGTGCCCCCGCCGGACAAATTCATCAAGCCGCTCCAGGGTCATCAGGTGGGCGTGACCGCCGCCGGCTAAAACCAGATGTTTGCCCATATTTTATCCTTTCCAATCATTTCGGGAAAAGGCTGAAATCGAATGGCGAAATATCGGTGTGGCGGTTCACCGGTTGTTTTTTTAATGGAACTTACTCTATAAAATAATTTGACATTAGAGAACAGAGATTGTAAAGATTTTCCCTTTTTGCACTCCGATGTCCAGATTGATTTTTTAGCCGAAATCCACCCGCGGAATGGAATTTCCGGTTTTTTATGCTGTTCGTAACCGATTCCGATGGGAAATATCAGGCTGATGAAAAATAAAGCCGAGGGGATACACCTGCTGGACGCCTCGCGCTTTTAAGCGGATTCTGCTTGACGGCAACGACCGGTGTGAGGTAAAGAAATAGTTCGGTCAGTCGTTCAACTTATTTTGATGCTGAAAACCCAAATCTGCCGGAAACGTTGACAATGGAAACCATCGCCTATTTTGACACCTCCCACGACATGCCCGAGGAGGTCATCGCCGCCGCCGGTTTTGCACCGTACAAGATCCTCGGGGACGTGCGCGCCGCCAACGACCCGGCCGACCGCTATCTGCCGGCCTTTTTCTGCCCGGCCGCGCGCAGCATCATGACCGAGGCACTGGCCCGGTCCGGGCAATGGGCCGGGATCGTCGTCGCCCAGGGGTGCAACGCCACCAACCGTCATTATGACGTGTGGAAGCGGCATGTGCCCACGCCGTTCCTGCACTGGTTCAACACGCCGCTGAAGGACGACGAAGCGGCCGTCCGGTTCATGAAATCCGAACTGTGGCGGCTGATGGACGCCATCCAGCGCCAGTTCGGCATCCTTGTCACCGGCGAGATGCTGGCCCGGGCCAACCAGGAATCCAACCGCCTCAAGGAGCGGCTCCGGGTTTTTTCCGGCCTCCGGGCGGAAAAGGACATGACCAACCGGGAATACCTCTCGGTCATGATCAAAAGCATGACCCTGCCCAGAGCCGAGGCCATCAAAGAAGTAGATGCCGCCATCGACACGATCAGCCAAAGAGGGCCTTTCCCCGGGGACAAGGTGAAGGCCCTGCTGACCGGGTCGGACGTCACCTACCCGGAACTGATGGACCAGATCGACGAGGCCGGTTTCCGGGTGGTCCGGGACGACCTCTCCCTGGGCGAGCGATATTTCGCCAGCCGGATTCCCGATGAGGGCGACCCAGTGGAATCGCTGGCGCGGTACTACCTGTCCATACCCAGGCCCGCCACCAAGGTGGGCCTGCGCCAGCGGCTGGCATACCTGGAAGCGGCCCTGGCGCAGTCCGGCATCAGGGCCGTCATTTCCCAGAACCTCAAGTTCTGCGAGCCCTATGCCTATGACGCCGTGCTGGTGAACAACGCCCTGAAAAGCAGGGGGTACCGGGTCCTCCATGTGGAACGGGAGTATACGGCTACCCCGGACAACCCGCTGGCCACCCGGCTGGCCGCCTTCGCTGAGATGGGATGAACATCATGAACGCTGAACAACCGACAACTCCCGCCATGGACCCGAACGCCCCTGTCCGGGTCGAGACCCTGCCCCACGCCGGAGACCTCCGCTGGCCCATGACCTGGTATTTTCTCACGGGCAAGCTTTACAGCCTGCTGCCGTGGAAAAAGACCGCCTGGACCTGCGCCGGTTTCCCCATCGAACTGCTGCTGGGGCTCGACATTTTCCCGCTGCACCCGGAGAACATGGCCACCGTGGCCGCGGCCCAGAAGCAGTCCCGGCGGCTGATCGAGCACGCCGAAAGCATGGGGTATTCCCGGGACCTCTGCTCCTACTGCAAAACCAACATCGGCGCGGTGGACACCGCCGCGCCCCTGAAACACGGCGGCATCGCCCGGCCGGATATCATCACCTGCACCAATACCATCTGCGACACCCACTGGAAGTGGTTTCAGATCCAGGCGGAAAAGCTGGACGTGCCCCTGTTCGTGTTC
>JBFMDX010000025.1 GCA_040753795.1 Thermodesulfobacteriota bacterium | reverse complement strand
AAAATATAACGTATTTTCAATAAAATCAAGCATATAATTTGATTTTTGACTGGTTTTTAAAGAAAAAAAATTGTAATTTTTAACCATAAAAACGGGGGCTCAAACGACAGGCTGTTGGACAGCCTGTGAAGCCTTCCGCTACATTTATAAGCATTCATAGGTCGCCATGGCCAGGGCGTCGTTGACGCCGTCCTCGATCATGGAGGCCCGGGCGTCGCGCAGCATCTTCTCGATAGGGTGATCCGGAGAAAACGCCTCCTCGCCGAATATTTTCAGGGCCTCGCCGGCCACCTCATAGGCCGTTTCCGTGGCCGTGATTTTGGACGCCACTCCGTACTTGCCCCACTCGGACAGCTGGTGAGGCTTCTCCGGATTGTTGAACCTGGCCGCCAGGTCCCTGACAAAGGCGTATCGGGCATAGGCCTTCTGGTAGGCGTCAAAGGCATGGCCGGCCGTCCAGTAGGTGCCCTTAAACCGGGTCGCCAGCGAACCGAGCGGACCGGCGGACTTGGCCAGGAAGTAGTCGGCGGCCCGGCGCGCGAACAGCCGGGCGGACTCCACCCGGGCGAACATGCGGAAGAGCCGGATGCGGATGTCCTTGCGATCGGCCAGGAGCACGCCGTCGCGGGTATTCGTGCGGGCGAAATTCAGGGTTTCGTCCAGCACGGCCCGGCCCAGGCCGGCAAAGGTGGCGCCCATGGTGCTGTTGGCCGTGCCCAGAAAGGCGTGGCCGAAGACATTGGGCCCGAACACGCCCGGAATGTGGATCAGCATGTATTTTTCAGGCAGACAAACATCGTCGAAAATGATTTCGCCCTGGTTTAAGGCCCGCTGACCGATTTTGTTCAAGGGCATGCCCCTGGAAATGCCGGGCAGGTTCAGCGGGCACAGGGCGATGCCGGAACCGTGAACGCCCTGGGAGGAGTCCAGCCCCACGTGCAGCACGGCATGGGTAGCGATGGTGCCGTTGCTGACCCAGGCGGCTTTCCAGCCGTTTAAAATATATTCGTTTCCTTTCTTAACGGCGGTCAGTCCCGGCGCCAGGCGCGGGTCCCCGCCGCACTTGCTCAGGCCCATGATCCAGTCGGTGCCGTGGTCGGGCTCGGTAATGGCCCAGCAGCCGACGATGTCCCCTTTCAGGTCGTCGGCATAGGCGCCGGCCCAGTTCCTGATTTCGGCATGGGGCGACAGGAGGGCGAAGGCGAAAGGCATTCCGGAAGCCAGCAGGCTGATGGCCAGGCCGCCGTCGGCGTAGCCCAGTTCTTCAGCCAGCAGGACGGTGGCCATGGAGGGCAGTTTGCCCATGGTGCCGCCGTAAGCCGCGGGAATCATCAGCCGGTGCAGGCCGCGTTCCCGGAATCCCCGGATCACGTCCCAGAGAACGGATTTGCCGGCGATTACATCCACCGGATCGGCCAGACGGTCCAGGGTCAGGCCGGCCGGCCGGATTACATGCCGGCCGAACTCACGGACCGTCTCCTGAAAGGCGGTCAGGCGCCGCCCCATTTTGATGTCAAGGTCAAGATATCCCATGAAAAGCCTCCCTGAATGACGGACCATAGTAAAGAAACGGCCGATAGTCGCCATTGACGTGTGACATGAAATGGCCCCCGTTACGGAATGACAGTATTGACAGTAAATTTACACTTACCTTCTTTTAAAAGTAAAGGGTATCTCAAAAAATCTCATTTTAGAGATGCCCTAAATAAAAAGTAATCCGGAAAACCCGTCCGCAAAGCTTATTGACACCACGGGAAATCCCTGTTAAGAGTATCGGCCATAAAAACGGTTTGTTAGCTAGCGGTGGGTGGTAAGGAAGATGTTGCGCGTCATCGGACACGCCGCTGATTTTCTGGCTGGACGGATACGACATTGATCAGCACAAAAAAACTGCTTGGCCTGATTCTTTTTTTCTTCGCCATTCTCGCTATGGGCACGGCGGGATATATCGTCATTGAGGGCTGGGATTTCCTGGACGCGTTTTACATGACCATCATCACCGTGACCACCGTGGGCTATGGAGAAATTCACACCCTCAGCCGGTCCGGGAGAATTTTTACCATTGCAGTCATCTTCATGGGGTACGGTCTCTTTATTTATGTCGCCGGATCGGTGATCCAGTTCATGGTGGACGGAAAAATCCGGGCGATTCTGGGGAGGAGAAAAGTGGACTCAAAAATCAAGCGGCTGCGGAACCATCATATCGTCTGCGGTTACGGCCGTATCGGCCGGGTACTGACCGCGCACCTGCTGGAAACCCCCCTGGACCTGGTCGTCATCGACGAAAACCCTGATCTGGTCCCGGTAATGGAGGCGGACAAGGTCCTCCATATCTGCGCCAGCGCCACCCAGGAGGAGACCCTGATCAAGGCCGGCATTGAACACGCCCGGGTGCTGATCGCGGCTTTGGCTACGGACACGGACAACGTCTTCCTGGTGCTCACCGCCCGGCAGCTCAACCCCAAACTGTTTATCATGGCCCGGGCCAGCCAGGAGTCGGCCAAATCCAAGCTGCGCGCCGCCGGGGCCGACAAGGTGGAATCCCCCTACGATACGGGCGCCCACAACATGGCCATGCGCGTGCTGCGGCCGAACGTAACCAATTTTCTGGAACTGGCCCTGGCCAGGAAGAACCGGCACATTCAGATGGAGGAGATACCGATTAATCCCGAATCCCGGTTCTGCGGCAAGACCCTGAGCGATTCGCGCATCCGCCAGGAGTTTGACCTCATCGTCATCGCCATCAAGAAATCAGATGCCGCCATGATATTCAATCCCTCTTTTGACGCCGAGATCCGGGCCAACGACACCGTCATCGTGGTGGGCAGCAGCGACAACCTGGAAAAATTCGGGAAAGCCGCCATGGCGGCCTGATAAAAAAAGAGAGTTGTGCGGGAAAGATACCCCCGCCAGGGATCAATCGATCAGCACCAGGCCACAGATGTTGGCCATTTTCTTTTCAGCGGCATCGGCTTTAGGATCGGCCACGGTCAGGGTCCATCCGGCGGTCTCAAAGAGCCGGGCCACATCGATGCCGAACCCGGACATGGACGGCCGGGCCTGCCGCGGGAAACGGCATTCTCCGTTGGCCGCAAGCGCCGAACAGTCCGGCTGGTCCTGGCAGAAAAGTTCCCGGCAGGAGCCGCCGGCGTAGGCCCTGGCCCGCGGAAAACCCGTCTTATGCGCCTCCTGCTCAATGGCGGCCGCGGTCTTGTGGAGCCGCTGAAAAACTTCGATGCGTTTTTCGGAAAAAAGATCCGCCGTGGGAACGTCGATCCGGAAGACAAGGGCCTGATGAAAGGTTTTCAGCAGGGCCTGAAGCCCGGCGGGACCGGTCACGTGGGGCGGGCAGTTTTTTGACGATCCGTAATTCGGGCAGCCCGGCTCCCGGCACTTGCCGGCCAGGACGGCATCAACAACAATATCCCCGGCCGCAACAATGGCGGCCCGGTCGGCCCCCGCGTCGAGGGCGTATTGAATCAATGGACTGGACTTCCCGTCCTGACTCATTATTCGGCCTTTATCAATTTGGTGTGCTTCAGTGATTTCATTCTATTCCTGTTGACCGAATATGGTTGTTAAGCAAACCGCCTGTTCCTATCCTTGTGGGCACCTCTAAAAATTGCCTTTTAGCTCGATCTCGGCGTTGCGCTCAAATTTTAATCCTTGAAATACTTCAGTGTATTCCTCCGGTTAAAATTTTCGCGTGCTTTGACCTCGAATCCAAATTCTAATTTTTAGAGATACCCTTATGACATTTTGTCACAATTTCCTTTAAAACCAAATGATTTTGCTGCAACCCGTGACGCGCTCGGAAAAAGTCTTTTGTGAGCGACTTGCGATCATTTTGGGGATAAAGGTCTCAAGGTTCCTGGCGTGAAGAATTTCTCACTGTCTGAGGGCGTCAGCCCGAGTTCGAGAAATTCAGCCAGGGCCGCTGAGACCGCCCGAAATGATCGCGGAGCGAACAAAACGGACTTTTCCGAGCCTGTCATTTTTATCCCCTTTTGTTTTTCCGGTTCGTTACGCCAGGAAGGCGTCTTCAGCCATTCAAGTGAAATTCTACAGGTAAATTATTTTCTTTCAAGCATTTATTTTCATTAAAAAAACCAGGGTAAAAAGCAAAGACCGCTTGCTCTTCTCCGGCAGTTCGGATAAAACAGCATTGATTACAAAGAAAAGAGGCTCACAAGACGGTCGGAAGGAGACGAGGCAACTGACTTGAGGCCTTTGACGTGGTATTGATATAA
The DNA here is from genome assembly GCA_040753795.1 of Thermodesulfobacteriota bacterium. NCBI lineage: Bacteria > Pseudomonadati > Thermodesulfobacteriota > Thermodesulfobacteriota bacterium. Next base: position 49,345 of record JBFMDX010000025.1, on the reverse strand, counting down.
CCACTCACAGCAAAGGAGATAAACCATGGGAATGATTAAAGAGTTCAAAGATTTTGCCATGCGCGGCAATGTCGTTGACATGGCCGTGGGTATTATCATCGGCGGCGCTTTCGGCAAGATCGTCAGTTCGCTGGTCAAGGACGTCATCATGCCGCCCATCGGGTTGCTGCTGGGAAACGTGGATTTCTCGGCCCTGGCGGTTACGCTCCGGGAAAAAACCGAGGCGGCCGAGGCCGTGACCATCAACTATGGCCTGTTCATCAACACGGTTCTGGATTTTGTCATTGTCGCTTTTGCCATTTTCATGGTCATCAAGCAGATGAACCGATTCAAAAAGCCGGCGCCGGCGGCCGAGTCCACGACAAAGGACTGCCCATTTTGCTTTTCCGCCGTCCCCGTCAAGGCGACCCGCTGCCCCCATTGCACCTCGGAACTGAAGGTTTAGGCACAACAACGATAACGATCTCATTTCCGTGAGATTTTTTATTTTTAACCAAAGGAGAGAAAGCTCATGATTCTGTTGAACCCGAAAAAGTACCAGGACCGTCATTATCCGGATCAGCGATCCAGGGACATCATGATCAAGACCATCGAATGGTTTGAAAACAAAGGCATGAAAAAGATGAAGGAGGATTTCCGTTCCCGGGAGTTCACCTACGACTTTGCCGAATTCGTCAAAAAAGAGCGCATTTTTGAAACCCTGTTCCTGCCCAAAGGATATGGCGATCCGGATCAGTACTACAGCACCTACCGCATGTTCGAGTATTCCGAAATCCTCGGGTTTTACGGAACCGCCTACTGGTATATGTACCATGTCTCCACCCTGGGCCTTGACCCGGTCTTCCTGGGCGACAACGAAGAATTCAAGAAGAAGGCGGTTCTAAAATTGCGGGAAAATCCCCTGTGCGCCTTCGGCCTGTCTGAAAAAGATCACGGGGCCGACATCTATTCCTCGGCCATGAAGCTTTACCCCCAGAAAGACGGCACCTACCTGGCCAGGGGGAGCAAGTACTATATCGGCAACGGCAACGAAGCCGGCATCATAACGGTCTTCGGAAAAATCGACGGCACGGACGAATACGTCTTCTTCGCCGTGAATTCCAAGCATGAAAAATACGAGTGCGTCCAGAATGTCATCTGGGCCCAGAACTTCGTGGCTGAATTCAACCTTCATGACTACCCCATCACCGAGGCGGAGATCCTGTCCCGCGGCCCCAAGGCCTGGGATGACATGCTCAACACCATCAACATCTGCAAGTTCAACATCGGCTCCGGTTCCATCGGCATCGTCACCCATTCCTTTTATGAAGCCCTGAATCACGCCGCCCACCGCAACCTCTACGGCAAATACGTGACCGAGTTCGCCCATGTCAAACGCCTGTTCGTGGACGCCTTCTGCCGACTGGCGGCCATGAAGCTGTTCGGTCTGCGGGCCACGGATTATATGCGGGCCGCCTCTCCGGAAGACAAACGCTACCTGCTGTACAACCCCATCATGAAGATGAAGGTGTCCATTCAGGGCGAGGAAGTTCACGAACTGCTCTGGGACATCATTGCCGCCAGGGGTTTTGAAAAAGACATGTATTTTGAACAGGCGGTGGTGGAGCTGCGCGGGTATCCCAAGCTGGAAGGGACCCGGCATGTCAACATGGCCCTGATCGCCAAGATCATTCCCAGCTATTTTTTCAACCCGAAACCATACCCGGAAATCCCCAAAATGAACGGGGCGCAGAACGACGACTTCATGTTCCAGCAGGGCCCCACCCGGGGATACGGCAAGATCCAGTTTCACGATTACCACCTTGCCTACAACTCCAAAAGCCTGCCGAATATCGAGGTGTTCAAGGAGCAGATCAAGGCCTACGAAGAGTTCCTGGTGGTTTCCGGAATGGAATTAAAAGACCAGATGATGAACGACTTTGACTACCTGCTCTGTGTCGGCGAACTGTTCACCCTGGTGGCCTATGGCCAGCTGATCATCGAAAGCGCGGCCATTGAAAAAATCGATGATGACATTCTCGACCTGATCTTTGATTTCATGATCAGGGACTTTGCCCGCTACGGACTGGAGCTGCGGGCCAAACCCGGCAGCACCGAAGCCCAGCAGCAGGCCTGCCTGAAAATGCTCAAGCGGCCGGTTGCGGACGCGGACAAGTTTAAAAGGGTCCTGGATAAACATGTTTATTCACTGGTTGATGCGTATAAAATGAACCCATAGCACAGGAACAGGCGCCAGGGAGGGCGCCCAGTCCTGAAAAAACGAAACGGTCATTGTTCTTTTAGCGATTACGGCCAAGGCGCTCTCCGGCAGGTCCCCGTTAACAGCAGTCCGCCATTCCGCAAAAGACTTCTTCCCCTGACAAAAAGAGTTTTCTTTTTTTATTAAAATAGCGTAATGCTCAGGCGCACATAGACAATCCATACCTGTCCATAGCGGGCAGGCATGAGGTAAAGGCGGTTGCATCAATGCAGAAGACAAATACGATAGCCATAAGAAACATTGCCATCATTGCCCACGTTGACCATGGCAAAACCACCCTGGTGGATGCCATGTTCAGGCAGAGCGGCCTGTTCCGGGAAGGCCAGGTGGTTGACGAACGACTGATGGACAGTATGGACCTGGAGCGGGAGCGGGGCATTACCATTGCCGCCAAAAACTGCGCCATCAACTGGCACGGCACCAAGATCAATATCATCGACACCCCGGGCCACGCCGATTTCGGCGGCGAGGTGGAGCGGGCGCTCTCCATGGCGGACGGCGCCATTCTCCTGGTGGACGCTTCCGAAGGCCCTCTGCCCCAGACCCGGTTTGTGCTGGACAAGGCGCTGAAGAACAATCTTAAAATTATCGTGGTCATCAACAAGATCGACCGGTCCGACGCCCGTCCGGCGGAAGTGCTGGATGAGGTTTACAGCCTGCTGATCGATCTGGGTGCCACGGATAAGCAGATCGAATTTCCCTATCTTTATGCCGTCGGCCGTCAGGGGGTGGCCATGAAATCTCCGGCGGATAAAGGCGAAAATCTGCACCTGCTGCTGGACATGATGGTCGCGGAGATTCCCCCGCCCGCGGCCGACCCGGAGGCGCCTTTTCAGATGCTGGTGTCCGATCTGAGTTACTCGGATTATCTGGGCCGGCTGGCCATCGGCAAAGTGGTGAATGGATCGGCGACATCAAAAAAGAACCTGGTCTGCATTCATGAAGACGGCAACCAGGTCCCGTTGAAGGTTTCCCGGCTTCAGGTGTACAACGGCCCGGGCGTAAAAGACGCCGCCGAAGCCGAGGCCGGCGACATCATCATCCTGTCCGGCATCGAGGACGTTCACATCGGCGATACCATCTGCACCGACGAAAGTCCCAGTGCCCTCCCCCGCATCCGGGTGGATGAGCCCACGGTCTTCATGCGGTTTGCCATCAATACTTCCCCTCTGGCCGGCCGGGAAGGGGCGCTGGTTCAAGCCAGTAAAATCCACGCCCGTCTGATCAAGGAAAGCCTCATGAACGTTTCCATCCGGGTGGAGATCGACGAAAGCAAGGAGAGCTTTATCGTCAAAGGGCGGGGTGAATTTCAGATGGCCATTCTCATTGAAACCATGCGCCGGGAGGGATTTGAACTCTGCGTGGGCCGTCCCCAGGTGATTTACAGATATGAAGGCGGCCGGCGTTTCGAGCCGGTTGAACATCTGTTGATCAACTGTGAAACCGCCTACAGCGGGATCGTGACCGAAAAACTGCTGCAGAGAAAAGGCAGCCTGATGCGCATGGAGCGCCAGGGCGACGACCGGACCCGCCTGGAATTTTCCGTTCCCTCCCGGGCGCTGATCGGTTTCCGGGACGAATTTCTGACCGATACCCGGGGAACCGGCATCATGAACGCCGGTTTTTCCGGTTATGAACCCTTTCGGGGAGATTTTCCCGGCCGCTTCTCCGGCAGCCTGGTGTCGGACCGCCAGGGCAGGGCCGTGGCCTTTGCCCTGTTTAACCTGGAAGCCAGGGGAAAGCTTTTTATCCAGCCCGGGGATGTCGTCTATGAAGGCATGATTGTCGGGGAATACAACCGGGACACGGATTTAAACGTCAACCCCTGCAAAACCAAGCAGCTGAGCAACATGCGGGCCTCCGGCAAGGATGAGGCCATTACCCTGACCACCGTTCCGCCCATGACCCTGGAAAAAGCCATCCAGTTCATCGCTGACGATGAAGTAATCGAAGTGACCCCGAAAAGCATCCGCCTGCGAAAAGCCATTCTTTCCGCCCACGGCCGCAAGACCTTTGAAAGAAGGGGAACGGCCGTTTCCGCCTGATTCCGCCTGCGGGGAAAACCAGGCGCGAAGATCACAGTTCCGGCCGGAACCCTTTAAAATAATCCTGAATCATGGTTCCGCCTTGCGACACGGGCGAAACCTCCAGGGCGCCGGCCGGGCAGGCACTCACACAGAGACCGCATCCCAGGCACGCCCCCGAAATCCTGACGCCGCCATCCGCCATGTGTATGGCCTCAACCGGACAGGCCGCCGGGCAGCGGCCGCAACCGTCGCAGGCACCGGCCAACCGGGCTTGCCAGCCCATGTGCCGAAACCGTCCCCTGACATCGGGCGTCACTTTCCTCAAATTCTGGAGGGCGATGCAGCAGCAGGGGCAACAGAAGCAGATTTCCAGCCATTGGTGATGGTGCTCCTTCTTTATTCCCCAGATGTAATTTTCCGCCTCGATCCACATGCCCATACCGACCAACCCCGAACCAACGGCTTTTTCCAAGTGCGCCAGGGATTCCGCCACGGTGGCCTCCCGGGCCACGCCGTTTTTCACCGTGGCCTCGGCCCCGGGGCCGAGGAAAATACAGCCCAGCCGGCTGTCATAGTCCCGGCATTGCCGGCCGGTCCGGCACAAACACTGGTGCATGATGGCGCGATAGGACGACGCCATGATCGACTGACGGATCACGTCGATGGGCAGGACCACGTTTTCCACCGGCTGGTTGCCGCTCAATGAATAGTTCAGGTCGAAGGTGTAGGCCTGGGTCAGGTTGGTCGGGCGGTCGTCCATGAGAACAATCTTTTTTAAAAGGTCGCCCAGAACCGGCGTTCGCACAAAATTGGCCGCCCGGCCCATGGCCGCGGTAAAGCCCTTGGCGTACCAGCGCCAGTTGGATTGGTTGGCGGCAAATCGTTCCCGCAGGGGTTTTTCTGAAAAAAGCATAATGGCAATTATCTCCTTTCCGCCTGTTTTATGCTTTAAAATAATCTCACCATATTCGTTTTCGACTATGCAGTCAATGAATAACAACTTTTGTCCAGATGGAAATCCTTTGAAAAAACAGAACAATCGGGGCGTAACCCGGATGAATCCAATTGACTTACCGGCCCATCCCGGTATACATGACAGTAGCAATCAGGAGATGAGCGTAAAAAACCATGAAGTCCGTATTAAAAAAATACCTGATAACGGGGCTGCTGATTCTGGTTCCCATTCTGGTGTCCTGGATCGTTCTGCTGCGGCTGGTCCAATGGCTGTATGGTGTTCTGGATTTCGATATTCTACCCCAGAGTGTACCGTCCCAGTGGCTTGACTTCCTGCCGGATATCGCTGTCCAGCCGCTGAACATCCTTCTTTCCGCGGCTGATTTTTTCCTGGCCCTGCTGACGGTCATCGTGGTGCTTCTGTTCACGGGGATGATTGGACAGGCCTGGATCATGCGACGGCTGATCAGCATCAGCGAAGCCATCCTCAACCGGCTGCCACTGGTGGGCATTGTGTATCGCACCAGCAAGCAGTTGATGGAAACGGTCCTCCAGGACGGCACCACCTCTTTCCAGCGGGTGGTCCTGGTGGAATTTCCCCGGGAAGGCCTGTGGTCCATTGGCTTTGTGAGCAATAAATCGTCAGCCCTGTTCGACAGTAAACTGGGCGGGAGAATGATCAATGTTTTTGTGCCCACCACGCCCAACCCGACCACCGGTTTTCTGATGGTGACCGCGGAAGACAAGGTGGTGAACGTGAACATGACCGTCGAGGATGCCTTCAAAATGCTCATGTCCATGGGAGTGGTCCAACCGATGAAGGAGCGTCCCTCAAAGCACACGGGTCTTCCGGCCGATTTGCAGCCCTGTCCAGTGACCGCGGCCGGGGAACCGCCGGGAAAAGAGTGAAAGCTTTTTGAAAATATTGACAGGGAATATCGGCCCTGTTATAGGTTAGCCGGAAATTTTTGGAGGAGCGTCGCCATATGCCCCCCGCGGCAACAATAGCGGACGATGATCGGCTGAATCAGCTCCTGGCCGACGTACGAAGTCGCCGGAAGCAGGCGGAAAAAGGCTACCGGGAACGGGCGCTCAAACTGTTCCCGCCGATCTGCGCCCATTGCGGTCGGGAGTTTTCGGGGAAAAGGCTGCGGGAACTCACCGTACACCACAGGGATCATAATCATGACAACAATCCGCCCGACGGCAGTAACTGGGAGCTGCTCTGCCTTTACTGCCACGAAAATCAGCATGGCCGCCAGGCGGTGGCCGACGCCTACGATACCTCTGATCCGGACATCGGACAGCGGCCCGCATACGACCACAAGCCTTTCGCCGGGCTGGAGGCGCTGCTGAAGGACAAGAAGTAAAGCACATCAAACAAACAAGCCATAACCTCATCAGGAGAGATCAATGAACCTCAAAGCCAAAAAACATGCGGAGGCACGCAAACAGCAAGTGCAGAAAAAACTGACGACCTGTCTCGACCGTCTCAAAGAAAAGGGCCTGGACCCCAAGCAGATCGCCAAGGATCCCCTGGTCCGCCAGTTAAGGGCCGAAATCCGTGAAGCCGGCGCCCGGCTGCGGGCCGTGGCCGCCACTGAAAAGCTCAACAGCGACAAGGTCGTCAAGAAGCAGGAAAAGGAAGCGACCAGAGAAGCCACCAGGAACCAGCCGTCCCAGAAGAAGAAAAAGTCCAAGGCTGTTCCCGAGAAAAAGGAAAAGAAGAGCAAAAAAGGAGAAGCCGCTTCGGCTGAAAAGGAATAGCCGCGGTCACTGAAACGGATTATTATGCAAAAGAACGCCACCCTGTTCTGGTACAGCCAGACCGGACATTCCTACGCCTGCGGCCTGAAAGCTCGGGAAGTACTTGCGGCCGACGGCTGGAACGTCACCACCGTGCCGCTGAAAAAGGCCGGGCCGGAACACTTTGAAGCCCAGGCCCTGGTCTTTGCCTTTCCGGTGCACAACTTCCAGGTTCCCGTTACCGTAAAAAGGCTTATATCCGACATGGCGCCCCTGGCCTCCGCCCGGCCGGCCTTTGCCGTCATCACCTACGCCGGCGCCGCCGCCAACACCGACTGGCTCTTCCGCAAACTGCTGGCCGCAAAAAATATCCGGCTGGCCGGCCATGTCCTGATCCGGTGCCGGGACAGTTACATCCCCTTTGTTAAATGGATGCCGTTCTTAAATGACCGGAACAAGCCCGACGACGCCTCGTTTAAAAAGGTGGAAAACTTCGTCAGGGAAAGGGTCCTGAACCAGCGGCCGGGCAAACGCCCGATCTTCAATCCCATAAACCCCCTGCACTGGATCGGCGCCGCGTCCCCGGCCAACGGCCCCAAGTGGTTTCTGGGTCGGCGGATATACAACCGGGAAGCCTGCGTCCGGTGCGGCCTCTGCGCCGGTCTCTGCCCCAGCGGGGCCATCACCATGGCCGGCGGCGAGATCCACTACGACGACCGGCTCTGCCTGGGCTGCTGCGGATGCCTGAACATCTGCCCCGCCAACGCCTGGATCAGTTCCTGGTTCGATCCTTCCGTTTACAACAAGGGCATGCATGTCCGGGACATGGCCAAAGCCCTGTCCGGAAACAAGGACGCTTAGATTTTGTCCCGGCCGCCGCGAACACTCCTTCTGCGGCTTTTCAAAGCCTTCTGGCAGCCATCCGGTGCCATCACCTTCTGCCCCGACGAACCCCGCTTAGACGGCAAGCGAATACTGGTAACCGGCGGTAATGCCGGGATCGGGCTGGAAACCGCCCTGGGCCTGGCGCGCCGTGGCGCCGAGGTGGTGATTCTGGCCCGGAACCGGTCAAAGGCCGAAGCGGCCATGGCCCGAATCAGCGCCGTGTCCGAAGCAGGCGTTCATTTCATCCCCCTTGACCTCTCAGACCTTGAAAGCGTCGGCCGCGCTGTCGACGAGATCGGCCGGCAATGGCCGGGCCGCCCCGTTGACGCGGTCATTGCCAATGCCGGAATCTGGCCGACGCGCTATTCCGCGTCGGCTCAAGGGTTTGAAACCGCTTTTGCCGTCAATGTCCTGGGGCATCATGTTCTCATCCGGCGGTTGATCAACCATACCCGTTTAGCCGATGATGCGCGGATCGTGATGCTGACCGGCGATATTTACATCCTCGCCAGGGATTGCACCCCGGACTTCCGGTACAAAGGCGCTCTGGGCGGGCAGCTTGCCTACTGCCGAAGCAAACTCGGCAATTTGTGGTGGGTGCGGGAATTTTCCCGGCGTTATGAAAAATGGCCCGCCTTCGCGGTGCATCCGGGGGTTGTCGCCTCGAACCTGGGCGGAGACCTGGGCGGGTTCGTTCACCGGCTGAAAAAAGCGCTGTTCATATCAACCGAAGCCGGCGCTCAGACATCCCTTTTCTGCGCCATCCAACCCGGTCTTACATCCGGCGCCTATTATCACAACATGATGGGCCGCATCGAATTCCACCCCGGCGACCCGGCGGCGGATTCAGGAAAGGCCGCGGCCTTCTGGGAGTTGCTTGAGGGTTTAGCCACGAAATACATTTGAAAAGAAGCTGCTGTATTGTGTTTTCACCGCTGCCCTGTTAACCCCAGTTTTTCCGCCAGAAAATCAGCCTCCATCGCCGATACCTTTTCAAACAACTCGCCGACATAGACTTCAAAGTGGCCCACCGGCAGAACCTCCAGCCGGGCGTTTCTGATTTTGGCCGCGCATTTTCTCACCGCCGCGGCCGGTATCAGCGAATCCTTCTCGGCGCAGACCATCAGCACCGGGCACTGGATCCTGGAAGCATAACTCACCGGCCGGTAACCGGCCAGGGTCAGGGCGATCCGGGCCGGGGCCTTGTTTTCCCAGGCCGTGTCTTTGGGCACCAGCGCCAGAAAACCTGACATGGCATCAGGCGTGTTCATCAGGCCGAAGCGACCGGGATCGGTGACTACCGGCACGTAATGAACTTTTCCGAACAGGGAGATGGCAGCATCCGCCAGGCCGTGGCAGAGGCCGGTCAGGCTCGAAACCGGGCTGAGGCTCATGGCCGTGGCGATGCCGTCCACGAAGGGCACCTGGGACACCACTGCCGAGACGCGGCCGTCTCTGGCCGCGGCGACCAGCACATGACCGCCGGAAAAAGATGTCCCCCACAGGGCCATCCGGGAGCCGTCCGCCTGCTTCAAACCGCGTCCGAATTCAATGGCCGCCAGCCAGTCTTCCACATGGCGTCCGGGGTTGACCAGATTCCGGGGCGCGCCGTCGCTTTTGCCGAAGTTGCGGTAGTCAAAGGTCATGACCGCCAGACCGCGGTCCACGAATTTCTCCGCATAGGCCGGCAGCCGGAAATCCTGCTGGGCGGCAAACCCGTGGCCCATGACCACCAGGGGCGGTTTCTTCTCGCCTTCCGGCAGAAACAGCGTCGCCCCGCAACGGGTGCCTTTACTCTGGAAATTCAGTTCTTCAAGGATCATGGTTGTCCCCTGACAAAATTTATAATGAGGTTTTCCTCCCGGCCTCTGAGCGACAGCAGGCCAGCTCTGCGGGGTCCTCCGCAAACACATCCGACTCCCGGCAGGACAACTTCCGGTTTGTCTGACCCGGCTGGCCCGGCTACAGCCCTGACATAATGCGCGTGAATATTTTGTAACAAAGCTCCACGACAAAAGGGTACAGAGCAACGGCGATTGCGCCAAAAGCAATCGTCAGAATCGCTATTTTCAATTTTGAAGACGGCTTGTTTTCCGTTTCCATGTTACCTCCTGATTAATGCGACTGCCGCGACACAATGGGCCGGACCCTGGCCGCCTGCCAGACGATTTTGGCGAACAGCCCCGGGCAGACATGCAGCCGGTTCTTCCGGATTCCTGTTATCGCCTCCCGGATCACCTTGACCGGATCTTCGGCAAAAATCGACGGCAGCGGCTTAACTGCCGCTGCACCGAACTCCGGAGACCTGAGCAGTTTCGTGTTGACCCAGGACGGGTAGACAATGGTCGCCCGCACCCCCTTGTCCTTCAGTTCGCCGGACAACCCCATGGCAAATCCCCGCAACCCGAACTTGGACGTGGAATACGGCGTTCCCAGGGAGGTGGCGGCAAACCCGGCCACCGAACATATGAATACGACATGGCCGTCGCCACGGGCGATCATGTCCGGCACAAACAACCGGCAAAGCCGCATGGGCGCGGTCAGATTTACTTCCATCAGTTTTTCCCATTTATCAGCCGGAATCTCCCAGAAATAGCCGTAGTTGATCAGACCGGCGTTGTTGATCAGCATATCTACCCGGGGCGCAATCCTCTGGACTTCCTGATGCAGTTGCTCACACCCTTTCGCACCGGAAATATCGGCGCCGATCATGCCCAGGATTTTACCGGAGGCTTGGCGCAGCCCGCCGGATATTTCCGCCAGCGCCTTTTCATCCAGGTCCGTCAGGATCAGATGCGCGCCCAGGGCCAGCAGCTGCCGGGCAAACTCCTGCCCCAATCCGCCGGCCGCGCCGGTGATAAGAATGATATTGTCTTTCAAGGATTTCATTTTGTTGATTACTCGCTCCTTAAATGATTCTCCTGTCAGCCTTTTTCTTTTTCATCCTCGATTATCCTCCGCAGGTAGACAAACAGGTGATCAACGATGCCGTCCTGCAGCGATATCGGATCTTCATGCATGTAAGTCAGCAATTTGTTGTTTATCCCGGCCACGTATCCGTGCAGGGCGCTCCAGAAAAAAATGATATACCCCCGGATCTGTTCTTCCGTGACCGGGCGGATGGTACCCGCCAGTTCTTTGACGGCTTCGATGGTGAAACGGTACACCTTCTGCGACTCATCCAGTTCGTGCCGCGCGGCCGCCTCCATGGGCGTGCCCACGTAATCCTGGTACTTGGGCACGTGCCAGGTGAACATGAGGTTGTAGAAGTTGGCCTGCCGGATGCCGAAGTTCAGGTAGGCCCGCGCCATGGCCCGGAGCCGGGCCTCGGGGGTCTTTTTGGCGTCATAGGCTTTGCGGATATCCTGAAAAAGGAGATCAAACCCCCGGCCCAGGACCGCCAGATAGAGATGGTCCCTGCTTTCATAAAACCGGTACAGCGTCACCACCGAAACGCCCAGGCGACCTGACAACTTGCGCATGGAAAAGCCCTCGAAACCCTCCTCCTGGATCAGGGCCAGCGCCTGTTCGAGAATGTTCTTCCGGACCCGGTCTGTCTCTCTTTCGGTCCTCGGTTTCCTGGGCATCAACCGTTCCTGAAGGCGTTTATGCCATGTCTATTCGTCGCCATCCCCGATACCGGTCACAGGTACTGGACGTTCTTCATCTGTTTCAATGCGCCGGACCAGGATCCTTCCATCCGCCGGAAATTTTTCATTACCCGCAGAAAAGCCCGGCGCCGGGTCCACAGGGCGATGCGCAGCATATTGGGCAGGGAAATGTGCTTCTCACGGTAGACCTTCATTTTGTGCGAAAAGCCCTTGAACGGGGGGTCCGGAAGCGCCGCTACCGTCGGCCGCAGGCCCTGTCCGGTCGGGGACGCCTTCCGGACCGCGTCATTGTCTTCGCCCAGCATGACCAGTCCCATGAGAGCGCCCTGGGGAACGTCCCCGGGCCGGCAGGTGCCGCCGATGGGATAGGTCTCCCATCCGGCCCGGGCGGCCATGGTAAAGACGTCCATGCCGCAGGATTCCATGGACGGCCGGGCCAGATCCGGGTGACGGCAACCCTTCTTCTGGCTGATCAGGGCCATGCAGTGGCTGTGAAAAAAGCAGAGGATGTCCTTGCAGTCCCCGGCCGTGAACCCCGTCGCCCGGAGTCCCAGCTCCGCGGCCTTTTTTTCCAGCAGCACGGCGATCTGGACGACGAGAACGTAGGACAACCCCACCCCCCACAGATCGCTCCGGTCGTCCATCCGGTGTTCGATCAGGGCTTCGGAGATCAGGGGGGAAGCGATGAAGCAACTGTCCACGGGCACCCGAAAGAAAACAGCGTGACTGTATCCGGACAGCCTTTTTTGCGTCTCCTCCATTGAAAAGCCGTGGGGAGGGCAGTGACCGCACTGGCCAGACATGTAGCAGGGCGGGATCAGGCATTTGAGCCTGACCCGGGGATCGAACCGGACATCCCCGGCATCGATCACCTGGGCCTCGCCGGCCCCGCATTCAAGGGCCAGCCCAACCAGCTCCCGGAGGGCCTCTCCGTTTTTCAGATGTCTCTTCTCTGTTGCCTTTTTTGCCGCCATCGGCTGCCGTCCTTTTTTCGGAAAAATCAGTCCACAAAGACCATGCCCACCAGAAAACCTTCTCCCGTCCAGCCCGCCCGGGCGGCGATTTCCCTGACGTCCAGGCCGCAGGCTTCCATGGAGACCCTGGCTCTCAACGGATGACGACAGGGGCTGCCGTTTTTCAGGGCCTGGCATTTTTCTTCCTTCCCGCAGAAGACTTCGCGGCAACTGCCGGCCGCCAGGCCCAGGGCCAAATGGTAGCCGCCGTAAAAACCGGCGGACTCCAGTTTTGACGCGATGGTATAAACCTTCAGGAGGGCTTCACACCGACCCGGATCACCGCCGCCTTTGCCGCTTTCCACCCGGAAGATCACGGCATGCCGGAATTTCTGCAAAGCCAGTTTCAAATCATCTTTGGGATAGACCGGTTCAGGCCAGTGGCGGGACCGCTTCTCCGGCAAAACTTCGGACGGCTTTTCATCCTGATCCGCAAAAGGCAGCGCCTGACAAGAGATTTCCCCGGCGGCATCCGCGCCTTCATTTACGGCCAGTTCGCAGAGTTCTTTCAGAAAAGTCTTTGTCTTTTCCCTGTTCTTCGGGCCGGATTCAATACAAGCGACTTTCATGATTTTCCCGATCCGTATTTACTGTTTCATATCTAATCCAACCCACGGCGCCGGGTAGCCATACAGCAGAAAGGGGGTGGGGTTAAGGGTATCCAGATCCCAGGCCAGGCAGCCCATGCCGATCCACAGCCGGTCATTGATTTTCCTTATCTCATCCCGCATGGAATGGTTGCGCCCGCGGTTGTGCGCGGCATAAACCAGATGAAAGGACGGCTTGCCGTCAAAACGGGACGGGCCGGTAAAGGTATCCATCTTCATGGTCCGGACGATTTGGGCACGATTGTCCTTCTTCGTGGAGAATAGATTGTACCCCCAGCCCTTTTCCTGTTCAAAGGGGAAAAAGGCCTTGCCTTCCCAATGGCCGGGCCCCATGAGGAGATGGGAATAAAGCGCATTAACGGAATAAAGAATGCCGACGGGAACCAGTTCCGCGCGGTACTCACCCTTCATTTGCTGAAAATCGGGGGCTTCCGCTGCGTAAAAGAGCTGCATGACATCGGACTTGGAAAGCGTCACGACATTTAGCGCAGCGGCGTTTTCCGCCGGGACGCCGAGGATTTTATCAACGGAACGGCCGTCCCACGCGCGGGAACCGTTCTGGAGGATATTGATGCCTACGGCAACAGCGTCCAGGAGAACGATAATCACGACGGCGATGACGATTTTTTTTATGATCCGCATATTCATGTTCCGGAATAATTTTTTGGCCGGGCGGTTAGTCAGGTCAGCCTCTCTTCCGGCTGATCGTTTCCGAACCCCGAGGTTTAATTAACATCGTTATTGTAACAGTGTTACAGGAATAAAAACAAAAGTCAATCCGTTTCCTTCCACAAATCTTTTTTTCCCGATCCCGAGTCAAATCGCGGGCTTTTTCTGCACCGTTCAAAAAAAGCGTTCCTCCGCGAGACTCCTTGAACCCGGCGAAGCATACCGACGAGGTTGAACGTTACGAGATTGGCTTACCGCAACGTCTTGAGCGAAGAATCGGAAGGAATGATCAGTGCCTCAGCTTCCGGGCCAAGTTCAGTATCGTCCGGCGCTGGTCCTCGACTAACGGGCAGAAAGGAGAATTCCCATAGGTCGTGTCACGGTTTTCCACGATCAGCACCATGGCGTCCGGGGTCAGGGTGTGGGTATGCCATACCCCCCTTTTTACGTTGTAAACCGTAAGCGGTTTCATGCTCTCGGCGTAAATATCCGTGACCTCGTCATCGCCGTTGCCGACGAACAGAATGCAACCGCCGCGCAGCAGGACAAACACCTCGTCGGTTTCGTTGTGGCGCTGCATGGAGGTGAGGTTTTCCGGCAGCAGCGCATCGCTGAAATTTAAAACCGCCACCCGCCAGGCCTGGTAATCAATCAGGGGCCGGTAGCCTTCATTATTATATTCACGCACTTCGAGCAGATTTTCGGGGATGTTCATTTTTCCGTCCCTACATGATCCGTTTGTCCGTCCGGTCAGGCCGTGCAAAGCGCCGCAACCCGAGCATTCCGGCCAGGCCCCGGCTGGCCTTACCGATGGGGCAATGGGTAAAGGGACAATACCGGCAGCCGAACAATCCCAGGGAGGCAAGAAAGAAACCGAACACAAACAGCCACAGAGCCGTCAGCCAGAACCCGCCCAGGCGCCAGGCATAGGGAACGGGGATGATGGCCAGGACCGCGAAGGAAACAATATCCAGCCATAGTCCGATGGCCAGTGGTTTCCCCGGGCGCTGCTCGAACATCAGCGGTACCAGTAGCCCCATGATAGTGGAGCAGCGCTGACCGTAATAGGGGCAGCAGGCGCAGACCAGGTAGCGCAGCGGAAAGAAAAACAGAATAAACGCCGTCACCCACAGCCCCAGCATGGCCCGGTTGGTATGAAACAGGATATACACGGCCAGGCCCACGATAAACGGCCAGGGAATGAAGGTGATCACGGCCGAATATCCCGGCCAGGGTGGCTCCGGCCGGCCGGCCGCGCAATCATGTTTTTCTTCTTCCGGTTTTTGCATGGTTCCCCTCCCATCTTTTTTGGCAGATACAGGAAACAACAAAACCGCCAATAAATCAAGGGGGGATAAGCTCCGTATTAATAAGTCATGCGCGCCATGCCCATAATCGTGCCGGTATAGAGGGCGCCCTCCACCCCGATTTCCGTGGCGGCATAGGCGCTGTTGAAGGCGGGGGTGGCGCCGTAGACATGGCTGAACACGGACTTGCCGGTGGTCCAGTCCAGGGCTTCGAAAGTCCACGACCCCAGCCAGTCCTGGCCGACGCAGTAGGCGAGATTGGTGGCCTGGCTCATGGACGGGATGCCGTTGGGCAGGCTCACTTCCCGGTTGACCCAGACGCTGTTCATCTTCCGGGTGGCCGGGTTCCATTCGAATTTCTCCGCTCCGTAGGGGGCGATGATATTTACGCCGGACAGGAGGATGCTGATGACCTGGTTGTTCAGCGAAGTTTTCAACTGGTTGTTGACGACCAGTGCGCCGTAGCCCCGGACGCAGACGGACTGCTCCGACAGGGTGTCCGTGGCATACGGATCGCCGAAGGTCACCGGCACCTGGGCGGCGATGCGCCGGGTCTTGGTCCCCGGGATCTGCTGCCAGTCGGCCGGAATTTTGTCCCGCCAGAACAGGACCAGGTTCATGACGTCCTGGCCGTCGGTAATGACCACGAACTTGTCCCCGGTCCCGCTGCCCATTAGCGTCGGCGT
This sequence comes from Thermodesulfobacteriota bacterium, assembly GCA_040753795.1. Taxonomy (NCBI): domain Bacteria; kingdom Pseudomonadati; phylum Thermodesulfobacteriota; species Thermodesulfobacteriota bacterium. The sequence goes on along the minus strand of JBFMDX010000025.1, from coordinate 33,579 downwards.
GGAGCCCGACCCGGCACCCAGGCGTACGCCGGAGGCCTCGCCGGTTTCATAGCCGGCCGTCCACCCGCCGAGGGCGGGATCCGTGGTCAGCCGGCTGCCTGTCCACTGCACCCGGTACATGTTCAGATTGGTCACCACATAGATGCCGCCGGCCTCGTCGCAGGCAATGGAGTTGGATATCTGCTCGTCCGGCCCGAACCGGTAGTAATAGGCGCGGGTGAAATCCCGGGAAACCGCTCCCACCAGGCCTTGGCTGGTGGCGAATACCAGCATGCCGTCCCAGGTCATGGACAGCCCTACGATTTTTTCTTCCGCGGCGGCCAACTGTCCGGCCGGGATTTCATAGGTCCGCTTGATCACGATGCCCGAATAGCGCTTGCCGGCGGTGGCGTCGCCAAAGGCGAATATTTTGGTGAACCGCGGCATGTAGAAAATATTGTCCTTATCCACCAGTGTGTAGGCGCCCGAAAGCATCTCGTCGGGGGAAAACACCGAGGAAAGCGTCAGGCTCTCCTTTTTCATGGCCTTGATGTAGTTCAACGAGGTGTCGGCCTTGAACACGTCGGTGGAGGAGCTGCCCCAGACCACCCGGCCGCCGTCCGGATATTTGCCGGAGACCGCCAGAGTGATCAGGCCGGGCATGCCCATGGTATAGGAAGTGGTGGTGCCAAGGTCGGACGTTTCCGGGCCGGGGTAGGGGGAGGACGCCTGGCAGTAAGGATGGCAGTGGCTCATGGGCCAGGTAGAGTCCGCGACAAACGGGTTCCGGGGCGGTTCATGGGTGAAATCCGGCGGCGGCGGAAGCGACCCCATGCCCAACGCCTGGCCGGAGAGCACCGCTGTCACCAGCAGCGCCATGATTACCAACGACAAACCTCTGGTCGACTTTTTCATAACCGCCCTCCTCATAATCGATTAAGCGTTACAGCCCGCCCACATTTTTCTACGGATGTAAAGATCAAACCGGCCACAACATCCCTTGCCTAGGAAAACGCCATTTTCATGGAGAAAAGATAAGGAATATCGAATCACCAGTTCAGATCGGTTGACCGGTCTATGCCGACCGTTGTGCTTCTGAGTTCAAGACCGAATATCTCCGCCAGCGTCACGGCGATATCGGCAATACGATAGTTCTTCGCGTATGCCGGATCGGCATTTACCTTGCCGATCTTCATGCCGGGCCCCTGGAAGGCCATGACGATAGACATCGAGTCAATCGAACCATGCCCGCCCAAAAAATAATTCAACGGCGGAAGCCAGGACGGCAGTGAGGCGCCGATATTGTTGGCCAATCCGGCAGTAGCCGGCAGTTGCCATCCGTTTTTCAATAACAGCGTGATATCCGGCCAATGCAACGTTCCCGGCTCATTATTATCGGCAAAATGGGGATGATAAAGTTCACCGGGACCGCAAACACCCGGCACGCCGTTCTTCATGTCGTTGATGTCAAGAACATACCAGGGGCATTCCATGCGGCCAGTCTGCGGATTAAACACCCGGTGATCTACCAGAACGGTTTTTGCGCGTGCAGCGACAGCGCGTCTTTCCGCCAGCGTTGTCCGGTTGAACCAAATTTGGCCAAAGCTGGCGCCGGTTAATGCCTGGTAATTTACATAGGACTTCTCTTCGTCGGAGATGACACCTTTGTCGCGGAGTATATTGTCGACGTTTGTGCTGAAAACAACATTAGAGGCGGCTGTGTAATTATGTGTCAGGTGTCCGTGGTCGCTATAGAGTACGATGACGGCGTCTTGGTATTCCGGCATGGAACGTATTCCGGCTATAAGTTTTCCGAACTGGATATCCACATCCTTCATCCCATTAATAATCGGCTTCCGATACACATACGCATTGTTTTTAGCGATATCAGTGATGAGACTAAAATCTTTTGGATTACGGGCAGAACCGAGACCATGTTGTAAATCATCACATTCCGCCAGGAGCATGAAGACGAAATCCGGCTTCTCCCGGTTCATTATTTTCAGTGATGAATCCACCATCCAGTAATCGCTGGGGAATTTTTCCGGGCTTGATCCATATAAATATTCACAGAAAATCACCTGCCAAAGCGATGGCGCAACGGGAATCATCCCCGGCGGGTTGTAAAAACTGCGCTTTTCCGGGGCTGATATGTAATCGGGATAATTTGCGCCGGAGAGGAACAAGTCTATGCCGGAATCGGCTGTATTAAATTCATTCTCAATCCATTCTTTGCCGGAAGCAAACATGATTGTTGATTCGGGATAGACTCTCTTCCATGCCTTGAACAGTGTGTCCACCGGTCTGCCCTGGTCGTCCCGTGTCCAGTCAAGGCTGGAGAAAACGTTATTCGGCGTTCCGTCGTCATTCCAATCGAACAATTGATTCGTGACCATGAGTATACCGTGCTGGCCGCTGTTGGTGCCGGCCAGAGCGTTCAGATGGTTCATGTCCGTGGCTGACGGCAGGTAATCCCGCGTGTGCTCAAACCAGACACCGCCATCTATAAAAGCGCGGACATTCGGCATGAGCCAGTTACCGGGGCGGCCGCCGGCATTGCCCCTGGCATCAAGATACAAATAACCAGGATCAAGGGAATCAATCGCTATGACAACGAGTTTTGATGAGGCTTGAGCAGATGCCTGTACGGAAAAAACGATCAGAAGAAAAAATATCAACAGCAGCGGAAAAACACCGGAAAGTCTTTGCCGCGCCATGATCACCAGCAGCAACCCCCTAGTCGGTTTTTTCATAACAGCCCCTCCTCATAACCAGTTAAAAGTTATTGCCCGCCCACATTTTTCTACGGACGTGGAAATCATACCGGCCACAATGCTCCTTGTCAAGAAGAACTCCACTTTCGTGGAGAAAATGATATGGAATTGAGTTTCATCCATTCTTGTGTTATGGCTCATCTCGATAATTTCGTTTGACGCTACCTGATGCCGGTATCATTTACAATTGCCGTAGGGGATCAAAATATTGTCTTTTTGGATCAGCTGCCCGGTAAAGCATAGTATCGGTTAACCTATGAGACTTTATTTGAAATCAAAGCCTGTAATCGCGCCCTATCGCTCTGCGCATCACTTGCGCGTTGTCATCCAATGGGCGGAAGAGAATGGTATTGATACGGCGCCGATACTCTCAAGCAAAGGGCTGGAGAAAGCGGATTTTGACAACCCGGACAGATTGATAAGCTTTGAACAGCAATATGAGATCACTCAACAGTTATTCGACGTTATTTCCTATCCGGCGTTAGGGCTGCACATTGGAGAACGCATCAATATCGGTCAGCTGGGAAAATGGATAATGGCGATCAACAGCTGTGCCACTGCCATTGACGCCTTTAAAATGGCTTTTGATTTTGCCGATCTCTTATCGTTGCCTTTCCAAATTATCCTTGATGTTCAGGGCGATATGGCCAAACTTGGTTTTGTTGATCTCATCGATATGGGTTGCAGCCGTCGCTACCGCTACGAAATGCATATGGTCGGCGCCTATAATATCTGCTGTGAAATCCTGCGGGAACGGGTGCGATTGATAAAAATCCGTCTTGCCTATCCCAAACCGGAATACGCGGAGGAATATAAAAAAATCTTTGACTGCCCCATTGTCTTTGATGCCGAAGAGACGCAAATCCTGTTCGATAGCAGCTACCTGACCAGACCATTGCCATGCGCCAATACGCTGACCAAAAAGATTTATGAAACCGATTGCCGTCACACCCTTGAGCAGCTCACCATGCTGACAACCACAACGGAGCTGGCCAAGTCGACCCTTCAGCGCAAAGACAAGGGCATTCTCTCCAGGTCGCAGCTGGCCCAACTCCTGAACATGAGCGATCAGACGCTCAAGCGCCGATTGGCGGCCGAGGGCGTGAGTTATAAATCACTGGCGCAAGGCATTCGCAGGAAAAAAGCCTGCGATCTTTTGCAGTCAACTGAACTCTCCATTGAAGAAATCGCCGGCATTGTCGGCTATAGTGATGTGGCTAATTTTTATCGCGCCTTTAAATCGTGGACAGGCAAGACGCCGCTTCATTACCGCAGGAAAAAGAGAACATCAAAGGAAAAAACGATGTGATCATACCCGGTTTGACAGGAGACGGTGATTATTTTAGGGTTGACGGTATGAAAAATGAAACAGCGGGCAGGAAAAAAAAATCCCCGCCGGCTCCAGCCGGAACCGGGGCGACACCCAAAAGCGAGGCCACCCGGCAGAGAATCATCGCCGCCGCCCGCCGGGTCTTCACCCGGCACCCCTATCACGCCGCCAGCATCCGCATGATCGGCGAAGAGGGTGGGTTCGACTTTTCCATCATCCATCATTATTTTACCAAGGCCGAGTTGTTCCGGGCCGTGTGCGAACAGCTTTACGGGGAACTGATCACCGCTTACCTGGAATGGATAGACGGTTTGGAACGCCTGCCTTCCCGCGAGGGCCTGAAGATTTATTTTGACCGGGCCATGGATTATCTGTTTGAAAACCCTGATGTCATGGAAGTGCTCACCCGGAACACGGGTCACATGAAGATCGATCCCGAGCTGCCTGGGTTTGATTACTTCACCCGTTTCTTCCGGGAAATCGAGGCAATCTTTCTGAAAAAAAACAACGTCCTGACCATGCGGGCGGAAGTGTCCATGTGGAGCTATACCATGATGGCCCTGCAGACGGGCTTTGTCGGCGCGGCCGCTTATCATGGCAAGGCCCTGGGGATGGAACCGCGATCAAAGGAATACAGAAGCTGGGTCAAGCAAGCGCTTCTTTATATTTTTGCCCCGCCCCTGGAAAAGCTCATTCAGCAGGCCATCGAAAAACGACGGTCGTTGTGACGCCCTTTTCATAAAAAGGTCGTATCCATGAATATCTATATCGTTTGCCTTGCCTGCCGTGAAGCCTTGGCCCTGGAATGGGACCCTGTCTTTTACGCGGCCGATGATCCCCTGGCCGGCGGAGATATTACGGATTTTGAAGCCGTGGAGGGCGCCATCACCTTCGGTCTCTGGCCGACAGGCGAGGCGCCATGCCCGCTGGCCGCCGGGGCATGGGCTACCCTGGCCGCGCGGTCACTGGCCTTTTTCCGCCGCCACACCCGCCATCCCGACCAACTGGACATTTTTATTACCCGAGAACTGCCGGAAGGCGTCACCCTGGTTTCGGAAGAGCCGTTCATTTTTCCCGCGCCGTCGCCGGACGCCGAACCACCAGTCGCCATCGGACCCTCCTGGGTGCGGAGCTGGCCGGTCGAGCAGCGACTTTCCACGGCCGCCGTTATCGGCGAAACGGGCCTGTGGGAAAAGGCTGAAGGACCGGAAGACCAGGTTCCCGATGCCCTGCTCCTGATGGGCTGGCTGCCGCCCGACGAACAAATCGACAAGCGCCTGCTGGCCCTGGTGATGGATATTGAACGCGGTCCGGCGGCCGAGGAGGCCCTGGCCCTGCGTCTTGTCCTCAACATTGTCGATGTCGAGCTTCGCCGCAAACGCCTGTTGGAAATAGCCGTGAACGCCTATGCCCGCCGGTTCCGGTTTTCGGCCGGGGTGCGCCCGACGCCTTATGACCATATGGCCCGACTGGACCTGATTCAGGCCGCGGCGGTCAGGCGTCTGGTCGTGGCCGGTCTGATCGACCAGGCCTGCGATCTCGCTCTGCAATGCCGATTGGCCGGAGACCGTATGGATTTGCTGCGCAAGGCCTTAAGCGATCGTATTCTCGACCGCGCCCTGCCGGCTGAAACGCGCCTTCGCCATGTCTGGAATAGCCAGAGAATTTTTCCCGGTCTGGTCGGCGAGTTGCGCCGCGAGCGGGGCCTAGCCGTCGATCCGCTGCCGTCTCCGCTGAAATGGCCCGGTGTGCTTGACCAGGACAGATCCCTGGCCTCCTTGACCGTCGCCCCCTCCGCCATCCGCGTCGGACTAATCTCGACCGACGTCACCGAAGTGATAACCGCCCTGGAGGTGATCCGTATCCTTGCCTTTGTGGCGCCGGAAGAGGCCGCGGCCTTTGCCGCGGACGTGCTGCCCCTGTGCCGGGACAAGCGCACCGAGCCGCCGCCGGTGGCGACCCGGCTGTGCGCCCGGGCGCGTGACGTCCACTCCCTTCTGTTTGCCGTGCCCGGCACCGGCTCGTGGGAGGACCTGACCGAAGTAATCGAGGCCATGCTCTCGGCCGGCCTGGGTGTTTCCCTGGGGATGCATTTCCGTTCCCTGGCCGCCAACGAGATTCCGGTGGAGCGGGTGGGTGACCTGCTCGTTACCGGAGTAGCCGATCGCTCCCGCCCCGTGAAAGAACGCCTTCAGGCCCGGGAAGCCCTGTCAAAGCTGGCCACGGACGCGGCCGCTGCCAGTCACAACCAGCCTCGCCCTTCGCCCGAGGGGCAGGCCGCGGCCCGTCGGGCCGATGACCTGCTCATCGCCGCGCTCAACGATCCGGCTGAACCGGAAGAATTCAAGACCGCCATCCGGGACGCCCTGACCCGCTGGATGCCGGATCGCCTGGCCGAGCTGCGAAGCACGGTGGTCCAGCGTGCTTCCGTGCCCTCCATTACCGATCTGGTGCCCGGCCAGTCAATTGCCGGCATTGAAAAAGAAGAGGTCCTGGCCCTGTTGCGGGATCCCGACGCTGACCTCGGCCGCGTGCTTTCGGCCATTGCCCTGTCCGAGTCATTTATCCGTATGAAACCGGATTTGGCCGTGGCGTTCGAGCCCCTGTTGAGGGAAAAAATAGCCGATATTCGCCGGTATAACGACCGCGCCCGGAACCTGACCGTGGCCTGGGAAGCCAGTTCCGCCCATCGTGCCGTCTGGCAGCAGATGAAGCCGGACCAGCGACCGGCCGCCACGGATCTGCTCGTTTCCTTGAATCGGATCGCGGCCGCCCAGGCGGAACCCGCCTGGCCGGGTGAAGACACTTACGCCGCCAAGCTGGCCGAGACCATCCGGGGATATCTTTCGCCGGAAGACGAGGCAGCCATCGGCGCCGGCCTGGAAAAGATCATCGCCGGCCGCCGGATCCGTGCCTGGACCCGGCTCCACGCTTATCACGCCATGATCATGCTGATCAACCAGGGCGACCGGGCCCGCCGGGCGCTTTTTGCCGCCCTGGCCGATCCCGGCGAAGATCCGGTGCTGCGTTCCGAGGCCCACGCCCTGCTGGCCCCCCGCCTGCCGCAGCCGGTCTTCGAGCTTCAGGCAAAAGGCATACTGCCCCGGCCGGCCATCCCGCCGGTGGAGTCGCTGTTCCACAACCTGCCCATGTACGACCGCGACACCGAGGGCGAATGGCTGCTTACGCCCGCGGCCATCCGGCTGGCCGGCCTGGTCTATCCCGACGACCTGACCGCCGCCCTGTCCGCTGCCGGGCAGGATCCCTCCCGGGCTTGCGCCGCGGCGGCCCTGGCATCCCCGGTCGGCGAGCGATTACCGGCCGCGGCCCAACAATTCGCAGCCCTTTTGCGAGGCCTTCTGGAAAGTAAAGTGGAAATTCATGCGGTCATCGCCGGACGGCAGAAGTCATTCCGTCTGGCCGCCCTTTCCGCTGCCGCCCTGTCCGCGCTTAAAATGTAAGAGCGACCAGGTCAGGACGCCGGGTACCACAGGCGCACTGGTCCTTCCCGTTGACACCCCGCGGGGCGCGAACATGTCCGGATCCCTATCAATTAAGAAATCGCTTGCTTTCCTGAAACACCATGGTATTGTATTTAATAGTAATAAAGTCCTGCCTGAAATCGGCGGGGGGATTTTTTTCTGGAGGACCACGGGACCATGTTATATAACCCTGTTACATCCTCCAGTTTAAAATCGGGAAAAATCAATTAAGAAAGAAAGGTATTAAAATGGCCACAGGAACAGTCAAATGGTTTAACGACAAAAAAGGGTTCGGTTTCATTACGCAGGATGATGGCCCCGATGTCTTCGTGCACCATTCAGCAATCAGCGCCAGCGGGTTTAGAAGTTTGAAGGAAGGCGAACGGGTTTCCTTTGAGGTCGAGCAGGGACAGAAAGGTCCCTCCGCGACTAATGTCAAGGTGATTTAACGCAATCTGACTTTTTTAAAATAAGGGGCACGGCTTCAGAACGAGGTCGCGCCCCTTGTATTTTAGGCGGTTTTCCACCATCACGGAAATACTTGTCAGGGCAAAAATGGATATGTCCGTGATATGACATTTGCCAAAAGGCAGTCCTTATGGCAACGTTCACACGCGGCTTCCGGGCCGATCACTGCAATCAATGCGGCCAATGCCTGTCCGGATGCCATTACGGCGTCTTTACGCCGAAACAGGCTCGGGAAGTCATGCTGAAAATAACGTCCGAGGCGCAATGGGTTCCGGAGTTGGCCGATTGCATCCGCTGCGGCAAGTGCGACCACCGCTGCCCGGAAGAGGCCCGGCCCGGCAGCCTGATGCGGGAATGCCTTGAATACAGGCGCCGCGCTCAGGAGAAAGTTCCCTTTTCCATGGCCTACGCCATCAATGGCATGGGCGCCGAAGGGTGGCGCGCGAATTTCTTCAGGGATGTTTATCGGGGCCTTGGCGCGGCTGACAAAAAAATTCTGCGCGATTGGGCCCAGCCCAAGAAAAGCAAAGACCTCCTTTTTATCGGCTGTACCGACCGCATGATGCCGGCCGCGGTAGAGGGCTCTTCCGCTCTCCGCAACTCGACTAAGTTCGGCGGTCCGGATGACTGCTGCGGCGTCTGGGCCATTCAGGCCGGCCTGTTTGAGGAAGGCTATCGGATCGCGGAACGGCTCCTCAACCGCATCCAGGAAAACCGTTTCGATCGTTTAGTCGTGGGCTGCGGGCATTGCCAGAAAGTCCTGACCCGGATTCTGCCGGAAACCTTCGGCCTGACGCCGCCGTTTCCCGTCATCAGCATCTATGAATATTTTCTGGAGATGATCGAAGCCGGGTCCGCGCGCGTCACCCGCCCCATAAAAGCCGACGCAGCCATATCCGACCCCTGTTTCGGATATGAGAACGGAACCGTCTACCTGGAAGCGATCCGTCGCCTTGCCGCTGCCATCGGTCTGACCGTTTCCGAATTGCCGCACAACCGGGACGACGCCCTCTGCTGCGGCTACGGCGGTTTGTTCAATGACGGTAAAATCGCTCAGGTCGTTAAGACCGCTTCGGTCAAACGCAAAGACCTGATCGCGGCCGGCAAAAAGCATGTGGTCAGCTATTGCCCGGGGTGTCATCTTCTGATTCACTATTTTCAGCCCGGATATAAATCCCATTACCTTCTGGAAGACGTCCTTACGGCTTTGGGCGATCCGGTAACCGCGCCGTTTTCCATTTTTTACCGGCGCCTGGCCCGGCCGCGGATGGCCTGGAACCTCTTGAAGGTTTCTCCGAGCGCCCTCCTGTAAAACGGTATCGCGTTCAAGCCATGCGCTTTCCGGGGATGCTACTATAAAACGGTTGTCTTTGCCGAAACAAGGAGAGGCCATGCTGGTACTGACGGAAACAGATGGGCCGGTGACCATTATCACCATCAACCGGCCCGAGGTGAGGAACGCGGTCAACCGGCCCACGGCCGAAGCCCTGGCCGTTGCCTTCCGGCGATTTGAGGCGGACCCGGCGGCAAAAGCGGCGGTTCTGACCGGGGCCGGCGGTCATTTCTGCGCCGGCGCGGATTTGAAGAGTATTGCCGGGGCCGCTGATACGGTCAACCGTTTCGCCCCGGACGGAGACGGTCCCATGGGGCCGACCCGGATGGTTTTTGCCAAGCCGGTCATCGCCGCCGTGGCTGGATATGCCGTGGCCGGGGGCTTGGAGCTGGCCCTGATGTGCGACTTGCGGGTCATGGAGGAAGAAGCGGTTTTCGGCGTCTTCTGCCGCCGCTGGGGCGTTCCCCTGATCGACGGCGGCACGGTGCGGCTGCCCCGGCTGATCGGCCTGTCCCGCGCCCTGGACATGATTCTTACCGGTCGGCCGGTGGGGGCGGTTGAGGCCCTGTCCATGGGCCTGGCCAACCGGGTCGTTCCGGCCGGGAGGGCGGTGGCCGAGGCGGTGGTCCTGGCCAGAACCATAACCACTTTCCCGCAGAACTGTCTGCGTTCCGATCGGCGATCGGCCTATGAGCAGGCCGGAATGGATTTTGTCGGCGCCATGGAAAACGAATTTAGACTCGGGCTGGCCACCATCCAGAGCGGGGAAACGGTGACCGGCGCCGGTCGGTTCGCCGAAGGCGACGGCCGTCACGGAAAGTTTTAAGGGGAAGTCGTCACCAGCTTCTTCAGGCCGGGATAGAACAGAAAGATCAGGGCGTCGGCGATCCACCGGCGGTATTCGTCTTTCCGGGGGGAGAGACCGATGATCCGGGCCGGATAGTCCGGCGCGCCGACGCAATTGGAAATCAGGACCACCAGACAGTACTGCCACATGCGGATTTCCTCCTCCGGCGCCCGGATGGACAGCAGAACTTTGAGCCGGGTGGAAATGTCCGTATAAAAGCGCAGGGACAGATTGAAGGCCGGCAGAATCTGCTGAGGATTCGGTTGGGCGATATTTTGCATCATGATGGCCGGACCGTGATGGCAGTCGAACAGGTAGCCCAGCAGGCTGTTGATATAGACGGACAACCCGTCCGAAAGAGGGACCCGGCCGCTGGCGCCTTTTTGCGCCAGTGACACCCAGAATAGAGCGGACTGCCGGAAGAAATCGTCATAACACCGGTTGCCAACGGCCTCGGCCAGATCCTTTTTCGTGGGGAAGTAATGGTGGATAATCGTAAAGTCAAAACCGCCCTCCTGGCCGATTTTCCGGATGCTGGCCGTGCTGTATGGCCGCCGGGTAAAAATCGACAGGGCGGCATCCAGGATTTTTTGCCGGGTAAGGTCCCCCTTGGTTCGTTTTCCGGCCGATTTTTCCCTGCTGGCCGGCGGTTCGGGAAGAACCGATTCAATCTCCCGGGGAATGGTGATCTCGGGATCAATCCCCGGGCCGTGCAGAAACCGGTCCAGAACCGGCTCGAAAATGGCCAGCAACGCCTTCTTTACCCACTGCCGGTATTGACGGCTTTCCGGATTCAGGCCCAGGGCGGCGGCATGAAATGACCGGGCGCCGATGAAGTTAGCCGCCAGAATAGTGAAGACAAACACCCACATGGCGATTTTCCTCTCGTCGGCCGCAAAGGGAATGGAGGCGGTAAATATTTCCGTGACCTCGGCAACATACCGGCGCATGGCGGAAAGCCCCAGCAGGGTGTCGTCGAACAACTGGGCCTGACCGATGTTGAGCATGATGGTGGCCGGACCGTCCGGGTGATCAAATCCGAAATCAAACAGCCCGTCCACGAACCGCTTCAGGGCTGTTTTTGGATCGGTGTTCCGAAGGGTGTCCCTGATCAGGGGCAGAAGATAACGGCTGTATTCATTCACCAGTTCCTGGGAAACCGCTTCAAACAGGCCTTTTTTGGAGCCGAAGTAATAACGGATCAGGGCATAGTTGAATTCCCCCGCGCCTTCGATTTTTCTTACGCCGGCGGCGCCGTAAGGGTAGCGGGAAAAAACGGATCTGGCAGCGGACAGAATCCGTTCCCGGGACCGGTCGGCCCGGCTTTTAGTATCCTTTCGCTGGTGTTTTCCTGGTTTTTCAGCCACCGCTCTATGACCCGTTCCGACCTGTTTTCTGTTTCGATTTATCTCTTTACTGGTTCGTGACCTTGGCAATAAATGTCCCCGCCAGGCGCGTTTCCCGGTCACCGGGTATGCTCAAATCTATTTTGCCGTCAAGAGATTGCCCGCTCATCCTTCCGAACTCCAGATACAGATCGTAGCCTTTTGAAATGACTTCCGACTGGGGCGTGTCGTCTTCTTCGGATTTCCATCGCAGATGGATGTGCGGATCGGAGGTGCTGCCCCGGTCCGCTGAAACCCTGATCTGCTGGCCGGACGGGTCGCTGCCTTTGAGCAGCATGAAAATAACCACTTCCCGGTCGGCGAACAAGCCCCGGCCCTGTTTCAGATGAAGCACGCCGTTTTGAACCGAGGCGTGTTCGACAAAAAAATCCAATCCTTTGATTTTTCCGTAGCAGCCGCCGTGGTGTTCGCCGGGGGGCAGAGCGGGGGCAGCTGGCGGCTCCACCGGTGCGGCCGGCACGGGATCGGGGGGGGCCGACTCCTCAAAGTACATGGAGCCGGAATTCGGCTGCCGCATGGGCGCGGTCTCGGTCGTCCCGGGCGCCGCGGCCGGCAACCGGGACATCATCTCCCTGATCGGAGCGGTGATGCCCCCCTGGTGGGACGCGATCACCAGGGGCACGACAATCAGGGTGATGACGGCAACCATGGCAATGAGAAAAAAAGGTCCGAAAACCGCCATCATAATTACTAAAGGAGTGGAACCGGCCCGGTATCTTCTTTGCAGGTTTTCTTCGCCGCAAACCGCATATATGATAAATTCAATCAAAGAAATCAATCCGGGAATACCGGTCCAGCAGAACAGAAGATAGATTGTCCCCTGGATATATCTGGCCAGGTAGAATTTGTGGACACCGAAGCCGCCGAGGAAAAAGGTGAGCAGCAGCAGCGTGTTTTTGCTGACACCGTCAGCCGGCGGTGCTGTCTCCCTGATGCCGGTACCGTCTTCGGACCGGTCCTCGAAGGTGGCGGCCCCTCCGTCCGTAAAGTTGATGAAAATGCCGTCCGGGTCCGGGGCGGGCGGGGCAGACGGCTGAATCTTCTCCGTCACCTGGGGAACTACAGCAGCCACCGCTCCGGCGGCCTCAAACATTTTTTTGGTTTTCTCACACACCTCGCGGGCGGCGTTTTTTTTGACCACTTTTTTGCCGCCGGAGAACAGGGGCTCGATTCTCTTCCGGTCTATTTTAAAGGCCCTGGACAGATTCTCTTTCACCTCTTCAGGATCAGCGCCGGGTAACAACTCGCCGTAGAAAAGAACCTGGTATTTCCTGTCCTCCATATCCATGTGCCCCCGCTCGTCAGATAGAGATTATCTTTTTAATTATCTCAGAACCATTTCCAATATCAAGCGGTATTTCCCCGCCGGACCGGATGTCCGGCAAGACGCCGGCCATCTGGCGTCGGCCGATGGCGGCGGAGTTGCGTTTGGCGATAGATGGGGATATGATGCGTAAACACAAAATCGTCAGGTCTGGTTTGAAAGGAGAAATGGTTGAAAATTCTGATTGTCGGCGCCGGAGAGGTGGGATTTCACATCGCCAGCCGGCTGTCCATAGAGAATAAGGACGTGGTGGTCATCGATCGTGACGCCCAGTCCCTGCGTCGTGTGGCGGACCATACGGATGTCCAGACGGTGATCGGTTCCGGCAGCAGCCCGGTGGTCCTCCAGGAAGCAGGCATTCAGGAAGCGGAAATCGTGCTGGCCGTCACGGACAGCGATGAAACCAATCTGGTGGCCTGCATGATGACCAATATCCTTTCCCCCACCACCCGGAAGCTGGCCCGTGTCCGGAATGCCGATTTTGACGGTTATCACGGCCTGTTCAAGGAGCAGCCTCCTTTTATCGACACCATCATCAATCCTGAGATTGAGGTGGTCAACACCATTGAACGGCTGATCAATGTTCCCGGCGCTATTGAAGTGGCCGACCTGGCCGAGGGAAAGCTCAAGCTGGTCGGAATAAGGTTGAGCGAAGCCTCTCCCTATGCCCGGCAGAAGCTCTCTGATCTTTCGGAAAAGTTCGGCGGGAGACTTTTCCTGGTGGCTGCGGTTGTCCGTCATGAGAAAATGATTGTTCCCAAGGGCAACACCCGTTTGATGCCGAATGATATTGTTTATTTTGTCAGCGAACTGGAAACGCTGGGACGATCTCTTAAAATCTTCGGCAAGTCCGCTCAGCCGGTTAAAAGGGCCATGATTGTTGGCGGAGGCCGCCTGGGGCTGCGGCTGGCCAAACGGTTTGAGGCGTCCGACATCAAGACCAAGATTATCGATTCAGATCCGGCCCGGTGCGCCCGGCTGGCGGAAGAGGTGCATAAGACCGTGGTGCTGCAGGGCGATGGGTCCGACCAGGAACTCCTGGTTGAGGAGCATATTGAAAATATGGATGTGGTGGTCAGCCTGACCAGCGACGAACAGACCAATATCCTGATTTCGCTTCTGGCCAGGCGAATGGGCGCGGCCAACACCGTCACCAAGATTTCGAAATTCAACTATATCCCGCTGATGTCTACTATCGGAGTGGAACAGGTGGTCAGCCCCCGGCTGTCGGCCATCAACAGTATTTTGCAGCATATCCGCAAGGGCAAAGTGCTTTCCGCCATATCCCTGAAAGAGGAACAGGCGGAAATCCTTGAGGCTGTAGCCCTGTCAACCTCCGATCTGGTGGGGAAACCACTGAAGAAACTCGAAATGCCCAAGGACACACTGGTCCTTGCCATTATCAGGGGCAAAGAAATCATCATTCCCGCCGGTGATTCAATAATTAACCCGGAAGACCGGGTCATTATTTTCGCCCACAAGCACGCCATTCCCAAGGTGGAAAAACTGCTTTCCGTTAAACTCGAATTCTTCTAAGCCGGACATGGCATGAACTGGAAGGTCATTTTACATTTTAACGGATATCTCCTGATTTTCCTGGGCGTGAGCCTGATTTTTCCCCTGGCGGCCGGCCTTTATTACCATGATGACAGCTTCCGGCCGCTGCTTTACGCCATGGCCACTGTCATCGCTTCCGGCGCCGGCCTGGTTGTTTTCAACCGGCCCCGGTCCGGTGAGGCGATCAACAGGCGGGAAGGGATGGTGGCCGTGGCCCTGGGATGGACGGCGGCCGGAGTGGCGGGCGCGCTGCCTTTTTATTTTGGCGGCGTACTGCCGTCATTTACCGATGCCCTGTTCGAGTCCGTTTCCGGTTTTACCACCACCGGCGCTTCGGTGCTGACCAATATCGAAGGCGTGAGCAAGGGCTATCTTTTCTGGCGCAGTTTTATCCACTGGTTGGGGGGCATGGGCATCATCGTTCTGTCCCTGGCGATCCTTCCCCTGATCGGCGTTGGCGGTATGGAGCTTTATAAGGCGGAGGTGCCCGGGCCAATGCCGGACAAACTTCAGCCGAGAATCAAGGAAACCGCTAAAACCCTCTGGAAGGTCTACATTGTTTTTACACTGTGCCAGATTTTCCTGCTGAAGGCCGGCGGCATGAGCCTGTTTGATTGCCTATGCCACACATTCGCTACCATGGCCACCGGCGGATTTTCGACCCGCAATCTTTCCATCGGATCATTTAACAGTGCCTATATCGACGGGGTCATCATTCTGTTCATGATGCTGGCGGGAATCAATTTTACCCTTCATTACCGGATGCTAAAAGGCGAGGGCCTGGCGTTCTGGAAGGACGCCGAATGCCGTTTTTTCCTGGTGCTGGTGGCGGCGATGACCCTGATCGTCACCTGGAACATTTACGGGCCGGTGTATGCAACCATTGGCATCGCGCTGCGGCATGGCGCCTTCCAGGTGGTTTCCATCATCACCACCACCGGTTTTGCCACCGCGGATTTTGAGGTCTGGCCGGGTTTGTCCCAATTGATTCTTTTTTTATGCATGTTTATCGGCGCCTCGGCCGGATCAACCACCGGAGCGATCAAGTGCATTCGCGTCCTGCTTTGTCTGAAATACTGCTACCGGGAATTGTTTTCCCTGATCCATCCCAAGGCCGTCTCCTACGTCAAAATCGTCGATAAAACCGTGCCTGATGACATCATGCGGAGCGTCATGGGTTTTTTGAGCCTTTACATGCTGATCTTCATCGTCTGTTCTCTGCTTCTCGGTGCCATGGGGATTGATGCCGTGACTTCGGCCACCGCTGTGGCAACGACCCTGGGAAACGTCGGGCCCGGTTTCGGGACGGTCGGCCCTCTGGACAATTTTTTTCACCTGCCGGCAGCGGGAAAATGGGTCCTGACCTGGTGTATGCTGCTCGGCCGGCTGGAAATTTATACCTTAATAATTCTTCTGGTGCCCGAATTCTGGAGAAAATAGCCGCCGTTTTTCCAATACCTGACTGTTTTGTCTTGATTTTTTTCCCATACCCATTTACGTAATGCCATCCGGATTTCATCGGGCCTGTCAACCCGGATAAGATTAAGGCTTTTAATCAGGATAACAACCTGTTAAAATATAATTTTGGATAGAAGAGGGCGACATCGCCGACTATCCGCCGAAACCGGTCCTTGTTATTAACGGAATTCGAAACCAATGTAACGCCATCAGGGAGAGAGGCAGATGAAACAGAAATATCTTGTTGTAAAACCCGATAAAAACGCTGATGTCATGATCAGTGAATTTGTCGAACTGGCATCCAATGAGTTTTCGATGCTGTCCGAACAGAGTTATAAATTCAGCGACATCAATAAGGCCTGGAAAGCCGGGACCGATTCCTTGATCAAGGTTCTCCGGTCCCCGAATTTTTTTCCGCCTCACAGCACCATTGAAAAACTGGTTGGGGCCATTGATGAGTTAATGAAGGATCCCTCCAAAAATTCCCTGGAGGTGGTTGTAGACGATGTGCGGGTCATGAATGAACTCGACGTCGTCGTTGATGAAATTGACGACGAAACCGACATTGAGGATCTGGACGAAATTCTTACGGATGACGACCAGGAAGAAGAAGACCTGGCCCCTGAAGACGACGAGTAGCCCGGACATTTTCATGCCCATGAAAGAAAAGATCAGAGCGATTATCGCCGATGCCGCCGGACGGGCCTTTCAAAACGGTCGGCTGCCGTCGGCCGTTTTGCCCGGGTACGAGGTCGAAGAGCCCAAAATAAAGGCTCATGGCGATTATGCCACCAATTTCGCCATGACCGCCGCGGCCGTTTACCGGATGCCCCCCCGGGCCATCGCGGAGGTCATTATCAGCCATCTTGACCATTCCGGCCAGTTTATCTCCAGGACGGAGATCGCCGGCCCCGGCTTCATTAATTTTTTTGTGAACCCCGCGTCCTGGCTGCCGACCCTGGAAACGATTCATACCGATCCGGCCTACGGCGCCTGCGACCTCGGCCGGGGTCGCAGCATCATGGTCGAATTCGTCAGCGCCAACCCTACCGGGCCGCTACATGTGGGGCACGGACGGGGGGCGGCCGTGGGCGACAGCCTGGCCAACATCCTGTCCTTCTGCGGCTGGAAGGTCCAGCGGGAGTATTATGTCAATGATGCCGGCAATCAGATCATGACCCTGGGGCGGTCCGTTTACTTGCGCTGGCGGGAAACATGCGGAGAGAAGATCCCGTTTCCCGAGGACTGCTATCAGGGGGATTATATCGTGGACCTGGCCCGGGAAATGGCCGAAAAGAATCTCCTGGATTCGACGGGCATGGACGAGCCAACCGTCGTCAAAAACTGCGCGGAATATGCCGCCGGCCGGATTATGGACGGAATCCGCCGGGACCTGGCCGATTTTCGTATCCATTTTGACAACTGGTTTTCGGAAAAGTCCCTGTTCGCGGGTAATGCCGTGGCCGACACCCTGGAGTCCCTCCGGGCCGGGCAGTTCGCCTACGAGGCCGACGGCGCCCTGTGGTTCAAGTCAACGGCTTTCGGGGATGAAAAGGACCGGGTGGTGATTCGGAACAACGGCGAGGCAACCTATTTCGCGTCCGACATCGCCTACCATAAAAACAAATTTGACCGGGGGTTCGACCGCCTCGTCGATATCTGGGGGGCGGATCATCACGGTTATATCCCCCGGGTCAAGGGCGCGGTTCAGGCCCTGGGCCGGAGCGGGGACGATATCGACGTGATCCTGGTCCAGCTGGTGAACCTGCTGCGGAACAATGCCCCGGTGTCCATGTCCACCCGGTCGGGAACCTTTGTCACGCTCCGGGAGGTCTTTGACGAGGTCGGCGTGGACGCTGCCCGCTTCATTTTTCTTTCCCGCCACTACGACAGCCCGCTGGATTTCGATCTGGAACTGGCCAAGAAAAAAAGCAACGATAACCCCGTTTATTATGTCCAGTATGTTCATGCCCGGATTGCCAGTATGCTGCGCAAAGCCGACGAGATGGGTATAGGGCGGATTTCCGCTGATACCCCGGTTGTGTCCAGGCTGGACCAGGCGGAGGAAATCGATCTGATCAAGGCGGCGGCACGCTATCCGGACGCGGTCCGGACGGCGGCCCGGTTCATGGAACCCCATCGGGTAACGTTCTACCTGATGGATCTGGCGGCCTGTTTCCACGCTTATTACAACCGGCACAAGGTACTCGGCGACGATCCCGAGCTGAGTGCGGCCAGGCTGTACCTGGTTTGCGCGGTGAAGAAAATCATTCAAAACGGCCTGGCGCTGCTGGGGGTTTTCGCGCCGGAATCCATGTGATCATAAAGCATGGAAAAAAACACAACCACAGCGGCTGAAAAAAAAAATCGATTCGTGATGGAGCTGTCCACGTCCGAAGCAGTGGGCTGGGCGGCTCTGGTCATTTTTGTCTGTGGCTGGTTTTTCATCCTGGGCATCTTTGTCGGCCGGGGCCTGGTACCGGTTCCCGGCGAGAAAGAGCCGGCCAGGCTGTATTTCGCAAAAGGGGAAACACCGTTCCCGGAGCCGGCCCCGGCCCCGGGGCCGGAGACAATAACGGCCGAAGGCAGGTCATCCGGCCCGGACGGAGAGCAGGGATCGCCCAAACCGGTTTTGCCGACGGTATCCGAAGAGGCGGTCAAGGCCATTCCGGAAAAGGATCCGCCGGCTGCGCCGGTTGAAGAGAAATCGCCGTCAAGGGATAAGGCGCCTCCTCCGGCGGACTCCCCATCTGAAGTGACTCCGGCCGGGACAGCCGTGACCGCCCCGGCCGTCGATAAAGCTTCCGGTAATAAACCGGCTGAAACGGGCGGTAAGATTTTTACCTTACAAGTGGCTGCGGTCCGGGACCGCCGGGCGGCCGACCAGTGTTATGAAAAACTGAAGAAAAACAAGTACGCGCCGGACACCGTTCAGACGATTCAATCGGGCGGCGTCACCTGGTACCGGCTGAGATGCGGCCAGTTTGCCAGTCACGATGAAGCGGCCCCGGTAATCGAGCGGTTGCGCAAGGATGGCTTCAGCCCCATCCTGGTCCGGAGATAAGAAGGAATCAAATGAAGCTGACCCTTGAAGATGTCCGTCATGTCGCCCATCTGGCAAGACTGGAAATTGCCGACGCCGATCTGGAGCCGCTTGCCGCCCAGCTCAGCGACATACTGGCCTACGTTGATAAGCTGAACGCCGTGGCCACCCAAGACGTTCAGCCCATGGCCCAGGCCATATCCGTGGTAAACGCCTTTCGTGAGGATGTCCCCAAAGCATCCTGCCCCCTGGACCAAACCCTGGCCAATGCCCCGGCCACTGCTGATGACATGTTTGAAGTACCCAAAATTATTGAATAGAAGGTTGGAAAACAGAACCGATGCCGCAAAAATTAAATGAATTGACCATTGCCGAAGCCCGCCGGCGGTTACAAAGCGGGGAGATTTCCTCCGTCCAGCTGACCCGGGCGGTGCTGGACCGCATCCGGGAGGTGGATGACCGTGTCGGCGCTTACATTACGGTCGCGGCCGAATCGGCGCTGGAGCAGGCCCGCGCGGCGGACGAGCGGATCGCCCGCGGGGACGCGTCCCCCCTGACCGGTATTCCCCTGTCCATCAAGGATATCATCTGCACCCGGGGATTGCGGACCACCTGCGCCTCCCGGATGTTGAGCGAATTTGTTCCCCAGTATGACGCCACCGTTATGGAAAAACTCAAGGGGGCGGGCGCGGTCATCGTCGGTAAAACCAATATGGACGAATTCGGCATGGGCTCATCCACCGAGCATTCGGCCTTCCGGATCACCCGTAATCCCTGGGACCTGTCCCGGATTCCCGGCGGCTCCAGCGGCGGATCCGCGGCGGCCGTGGCCGCGGACATGTGCCTGGGTTCCCTGGGATCGGATACCGGCGGGTCTATCCGTCAGCCTGCCTCCCATTGCGGGGTAGTGGGGCTGAAACCGACCTACGGCCGGATTTCCCGTTTCGGACTGGTGGCCTTTGCCTCCTCGCTTGATCAGATCGGTATTCTGACCAAAAGCGTGCCGGACTGCGGCCTGCTGCTGCAGTCCATCGCCGGTCACGATCCCGGCGATTCCACCTCGGCCCCGGCTCCGGTTCCGGACTACGGCGCCGCCTTTGTCGAGGGCCTGGAAGGGGTCACCATCGGCCTCTGCCGGGAATATCTTTCCACCGAAGGAGTCGATCCGGACGTGACCGCCGCCGTGACCGCCGCCGTCCGGCAACTGGAGTCCCTGGGGGCGCGCTGCGTGGAGGTGTCCCTGCCCCACGTCGAGTACGCCATAGCCGCCTATTATGTGCTCTCCCCGGCTGAGGCCAGTTCCAATCTGGCCCGGTATGACGGCGTCAAATACGGCTTTCGGGAGAAATCGGCCGACAATCTGCTGCAGATGTATAAAACCACCCGGTCCCGGGGATTCGGCCGGGAGGTCCAGCGGCGGATTCTCATCGGCACCTACTGCCTGTCGGCGGGATATTACGACGCATATTACAAGAAGGCCTGCCAGGTGCGCTCCCTGATCGCCGATGATTTTAAAAAAGCCTTTAGCCGCTGCGACGTCATGGTTTCGCCCGTTGCCCCGACCCCGGCGTTTTCCATCGGCTCCAAAACGGATGATCCTCTGACCATGTATCTGTCGGATGTTTTTACCCTGTCAACGAACCTGGCCGGCGTGCCGGGCATGTCCGTTCCCTGCGGGTTCTCACGCCAGGGTCTGCCCATCGGTCTGCAGTTGACGGGCGGTTATTTTGCCGAGGGTACGCTCATGCGAGTTGCCTGGAATTTTGAGCGAGCGGCGGGAATCCGCGACAGAAAACCCGAAATTTAACCTATGGAGAAGGCCAAATGACAACCATCATGCCGGAAGGCGAAGCGATCAGAAGAGCGGTGGCCTGGATCACCGAGGAACGCCAGGCCCGTCCGGACAGGAGCCCTCTGAAAATTGCCGACGAAGCGGTCCTGAAATTCGACCTGTCTCCCACGGAAGCCGAGTTTCTGGCGAAATTTGTCTCCGGCAAAGCCGGATGCTGATTGACCATGTCCGTCATCAGGGTACTGCCGGAAAGCATTTCCAATAAAATCGCCGCCGGAGAGGTGGTGGAGCGGCCGGCGTCGGTCATCAAGGAACTGGTCGAAAACGCCATTGACGCCGGCGGCACGCATATCTCCGTGCAGGTGGAACGGGGGGGGCTGTCCCTCATCCGGGTATCGGATAACGGCACCGGCATGTCCCGGGACGATGCGCTATTATGCCTGGAGCGTCACGCCACCAGCAAGCTGACGGACGAAACGGATCTGTTTTCCATCGGCACCCTGGGGTTTCGCGGCGAGGCCATCCCCAGCATTGCCTCCGTGTCCAACTTTCTTCTGGTCACGCGGGACGCTGCTTCGGAAGCGGCCACGGAAATCACCATTTCCGGGGGAAACCTCAGAAATGTCAGGGACGTGGGCGCGCCGGTGGGCACCATGGTGGAGGTCCGGCAGCTGTTCTTCAACGTCCCCGCGCGCCGCAAGTTCGTGAAATCGGCCGAAACCGAGATGGGGCATATCGCCGATATGATGACCACCTTCGCTCTGTGTCGCCACGATATCCACTTTCGGCTTTCCCATAATGAAAAATCCTTAAAAAACTGGCCGGCCACCGCCCGCCCTCTGGACAGAATCGCGGACGCCCTGGGACGGGACACCCGGGACAGCCTTTATGCGTTGAATTTCTCAAGCGGCGCGATCACCGTTTCCGGATGGATCGCCGCACCCCACATCACCCGGCGTTCGGCCCAGCGAATCTATCTGTTTGTAAACGGCCGGATGGTCAGGGACCGCGGACTGCAATACGCTCTGTTTGAGGGGTACCGGGGACGTCTGGTCAAAGGAACCTATCCGGTGGCTGTAATTTCCATCACTATTCCCTTTGACCGCGTTGACGTCAATGTTCATCCGACCAAAAGTGAAGTGCGCTTCGCGGACCCCAAACGGGTTTACGAAAGCTTGAAAACCGCCGTTGAACAGGTGTGGCGGGCGGAACCGGTCCTGCCCTGGGAAAAAGGCGCCGATGATGCCTTTTCTCCCCGAGAGACCGAACCACCGATTGTCGCGGAACGCCCGCAGGTCTATTCCGTATCCGGCCGGCCTTTTCCTGAAGACCGGCCCCGACCGGCCCAGGGGACCTTACCGCTTCCGGAGGCAAATCACCGGGACCGGACGCCCGTTCAGGTCCGGGCGCCGGTGGTTCCGGACCGGACCGGCGAAGCCGGCCGGGCGCTCTTTTTTTCCGGGCTGACGGTTCTGGGGCAGTTCCGGCAGACCTACCTGGTGTGCGAATCGGAAGGCGAATTTTTTCTGATTGATCAGCATGCCGCCCATGAACGGGTGGTGTTCGAAAAACTCAAAAAACGCGCCGAAGCCCGCCAGCCGGTAAGCCAGGGGCTGCTGGTGCCGGAAACGGTGGAACTGACCCACCGGGAGGCGGCCGTCATGGAATCCATGCTGCCCGCCTGCGAGGCTTTCGGTCTGGTGCTGGAACGGTTCGGGCAGAACACTTTTGTCGTCAAGGCAATTCCCGAACCCATCGCCGACACCGACGCTGTTCAACTGGTGCAGGAGCTGGCCGGGAAAATGGCCGAGCTGGGCCTGGCGCCGGAGTTGCAAGTTGCCCGGGATGAGGTTCTGGCGGTAATGGCCTGCCACGGCGCTGTCCGGGCCGGCCGGCGGATGAATGAGCAGGAGATGCGCGCCCTCCTGAACCAGATGGATGCCTGTGACAACCCCTGGCACTGCCCCCACGGCCGGCCGACCATTATCGGCTGGTCGGTGCGGGAGATAGAAAAACTTTTCAAGCGGATTGTCTGATATGGCGGATAAACGATCAATGCGGGGTTTGTGGGCCGCCGCGGTGGTATGCCTGGCGCTGTTTCTGGGGCTTTTCGGTTTTCGCCTGGGGTTGTTTTCCGGAATGGTTAACCGGAAACCCGTGACTGTAACCGGCCAGACGCTTCCGGACCGGGAAACATGGATGAAAATCCTGCAGAATGACAGCAAAATCGGTTATTCCCACTCCATTTTCAGCAATCGGGAAGATCACTATAGCCTCGCCGAGACCTTGTTTTTGCAGGTCGGGATCATGGGACTGACGCACCGGGTCAATCTTCACACGGAGGCCATTCTCAACCGGGATTTGACCCTGCGCTCTTTTGACAGCCGGCTGCGATCCGGGCCGTTTGAATTTTCAGCCACGGGCCGGGTCGAGGATAAGACGCTGGTGGTGACGGCCGTGGCGGAAGGGAAGCCCAGTGAAATCCGCCTGCCGCTGTCGTCCGCTCCCTATCTGTCCGCCGGACTGGCCTACGCCGTCTGCAATTCGGGCATGGCCCCGAAAGACACCCTGTCGGTGCCTCTCTTCGATCCTTCCAGCATGGCGGTTGTGCCCATCCGGGTAACGGTTGAGGAAAAGGAAGATATCGTCATTATGGGCATGAAGCAGGCGGCCACCCGCCTGCTGATTGAGTTCAAGGGAGCCCGGCAGCAGGTCTGGATCAGTGAAAACGGTGAGGTGCTGCGGGAGAGCGGATTGATGGGGCTGGTTCTGGAAAAGACCGACAAGCATCTGGCCCTGGAAAGAATTGAAGGCGGCCGGGGCGACCTGACGGAGATGCTGGCCATCACATCCAATGTCACCTTTGACGCGCCGGAAAAACTGGAAATGCTGAAGGTGAAAATTGAAGGCATCGATACCGCCTCCCTGGCCCTGGCCGGGGGCCGGCAAGCCCTGTCCGGTCAGGAGTTGACCGTTACCAGCGAGGACCTTGTGGAACAGGTCCGGGCGGAAGAGCCGGAAAAGAATCTGGAAGATTTCCTTCAGCCCGACGCGCTGATTCAGTCCGACGATCCCGCCATCCGTCAACTGGCTGCTGAAATTGTAGCTCCGGGTGGGTCGCCCCGGGAGCAGGCGGAGCGACTGATGCGGTGGGTATACGAAAATATCGACAAGAAACCGGTCGTATCCATGCCCAATGCCCTGTCGACGTTAACGCACCGGCAGGGGGACTGCAATGAGCACGCCATGCTGCTGGCGGCCCTGGCCCGAGCCGCGGGGATACCCGCCCAGGTGGAAACCGGTCTGGTGTACCTGAAGGGAAAATTCTTTTATCACGCCTGGAATCGCCTTTACGCCGGACGGTGGATAACCGCCGACGCCACCTTCGGCCAGATGCCGGCGGACGTGACCCATATCCGGCTGGCCGGCGGCCGGCTGGACCAGCAACTTGACCTGATTCCCGTGATCGGTAATATCCGGCTGACGGTTATCGACTACAAGCCGACGCGATAGCGAAAATCCATTCTACCAGTTTTCAGCCAGCAGTTCAAAATAACCGCGGGGCATGACGCAAGCGGGGCATTTGTCCGGGGGCCGGGTACCGGTGTGCAGGTAACCACAGTTCCGGCAGCGCCACACCGTTTCCCTCTCCCGGGCAAACGTCTTTCCCGCCAAAAGGTTGGCCGCCAGTTCCCGGTATCGCTTTTCATGCTGCCGCTCGGAAACGATGATGGCCTCCCATGTTTCGGCCGCCCGCTCAAACCCTTCGTCCCGGGCCGTCTGTGCAAAATCAGGATAAAGACGGGTGTGTTCAAAGCGCTCGCCGTCGGCGGCGGCGGTCAGATTCGCGTAAGTGTCCGCGATCACGCCACTGGGGAAACTGCCGGTGATTTCCATCTCCCCGCCGTTGAAAAACTTGAAAAAGCGCAGGGCATGTTCGCACTCCTGGTCGGCCGTTTCCCGGAAAATGTCGGCGATCTGCACATAACCTTCCTCCAGGGCCCGGCGGGAGAAATACGTGTAGCGGTTGCGGGCCTGGGATTCGCCGGCAAAGGATAGCATTAGATTGCGGGCGGTCCGGCTGTCACGGAATTTTCCCATAGATAATCCTCAAGGCCACCTTTTAACAGATATATTTTTTAAAAGGTGGCCTTAAACCGGATGCGGGCATAGCCCTTACCGGGTAAGGTGATCGGTTATTCTTCGATTTCGATGGCCTGAGCCCCGCATTCACTGGCCGCCTGGCGAACCAGGTCTTCATATTTTTCAGGGATGACACCGAATTGAACCACGGACAGAAGCTGGTCCTCATCATACTGAAAAACTTCCGGGCACAACTTGTTGCAGTTACGGTCTCCCATGCATTGGCTGGTGATGCGTGCTTTCATTGTTTTCTCCTTTTTTATGATGTTTCAAAAAAAGAACACGGAAGGGCTTGCTCCGGAACCGGGCACGGATGACCCTGGTCCCGTTTAAGGTTCAGCGTAAGGGAAGAGGCAGGGCCTCTCCCCTTATTAAGCAGATTACAATAAGTCCGGGCATCAGTCCAGCACTTCCATCAGCTTGCCGCAGCATGGCGGAATGCGGTCCCCTTTCTTAAGCTCGACATACTTGTTGCAGGTCTGACAGTAACAGCGGCAGTCTGCCTCCACATGCACTTCCGGGTACTCGGTGGTCTTGCCGCCGGCCATGCCTTCAATCACAAAACTGGCCTTGTTCTTTTTCTGCGGGACATATTCACCCATGGGAACCAGTTTCTTGTTGAAGCGGACGCAATCCACCATCAGCCGCCAGAGGGCCTCGAGCTTGGACTGTTCATCGGCATTCTCGGGGGTAAAATCGACGACATTTTTTACGATTTCAATCTTCATGGTTTTGTTCTCCTTATTTTGTTTTTGTTTCGGCTGCCACCGGGCTTGGCGTTTTCCGATCCGACCCCGCCGGCATTTTTTAATAAAAAAACCGGTTGATAATTTTGTCAGTGATTAGCAAGGCTCATGCCACTTGAAGGATTCACAGCCATGTTTTTAAAAACCATTTGAAAACAAGAATGTTTTTTTTCCCATGGCAGGTCCTCTCCGGCCGCCTTCACTTGAATCTGATTCGGGAGAGCGTTTTTGTGGTGATGCAGTGAAACAAATGTGTACCGAAAAAACGTATCGGTTTTGCCTGTTGGCCCGTAGCGCTAATCATGTGCCCGGCATGTTTGCGTTCCTGTTCAAACCCATCGGCGCCAGGGAATCGTTTCTTGACTTGAAAGTCGGTGTCTGATATCTTGATTTTATTAAGGGTGCAGTCGTGTGGCTGCAGCCGTGAGCGTGGCAACCAAAATATCCGGGTTAAGCGGCGCCGGTCGTTCATGCTGCTCAAACGTGTTTGTCGTCGGGAACCGGGCTTGCCGGTTCCGGAAAAGATGTATAGTCAGATGGAAAAAGAATTGCAGCGGCGGGCGCATCCCAGGTTTTCATGCGCGGTACCCATTGTTGTCGTCAGGGACAGTCCCCGGAGACTCTCGTCCGCCCTGATGCTCAATTACAGCGAGGGCGGGGTGTATTTTGAATTGTCATCACCCCTGGACACCGGATCGTATGTCATGGTGAAAACCGATGATGATCCGTTGTTAGACTCAGGCGGTTTCGGCCCTGCCAGACAGTGCCGGGCGGAAGTCCGCTGGTGCCTGGAAATAGAAATCGGCGGAGCCAGACGATACGGCTGCGGTGTACAGTTTATCAATCACCAGAGCCAATCCTGAAGGTCTGCGTCATGATTGAACACGGCGCCATCCCCGGAGATGATTTTTAGTCTGGAGACCCATTGAAAAAAGTCGCGGTTACCTGTTTCTGGCTGTCAGTCTGCCTGACGGCCGTCTGGTCCTGGGCCGACCCGGCCCCTTCGACGCCGGCTTCGGCCGCGGATCTGCTGAAGCAGATTCAGTCTACCTATGCCAGCGGCAGTTTTTCCGCCCGTTTCGAACAGGTGTCCACGCTCAAGGCAATGGACATAACCGACACGGCTGCCGGCAAGGCCTTTTTCAAGGATCCGGGAATGATGCGCTGGGAGTATATCACCCCCGACCCCCAGCAGATCATTACCGACGGGAAAAAGCTCTGGATCTACAAGCCGCTTGAAAATCAGGTCATGACCGGTGATACTCCGGCCCTGTTCGACGATGGTCAGGGCGTCAATTTTCTGGCGGCGTTGAACACCATCAGCGAAAAAAATCAGGTGACCATCGACTCGAACCGGACCAACGAAGGCTTTTATGCCTTGAAGCTGGTGCCCAACAAGAAAACAGGTGACCTGGCGGCGATTTACTTCTATGTTTCCCGGCAGAGCGGTCTGGTCGAGGAAATAGAAACCATGAATACTTATGAAGACACCACCCGGATTATTTTTTCAGACATCCGCCTGGGAGAACCCCTGGGAAACGCCCTGTTTATCTTTGAACCCCCGGCCAACGCCGATGTCCTGCTGCTGGATCCGAAGAATTGATCGAAGCGCTCAAAAAAAAACGCAACGCCATCATTCTGGCGCATAACTACCAGCCGCCGGAAATTCAGGACCTGGCCGATCTGTGCGGCGACTCGCTGGAGCTGTCCATTCGGGCTTCGGCCACCGATGCCGAGGTGATTGTCTTCTGCGGCGTACATTTCATGGCCGAAACCGCCTCCATTGTCTGCCCGGACAAGACCATCCTCTTCCCGGCGCCGGACGCGGGCTGCCCCATGGCCGACATGGTCACGGTTCCGGCCCTGCGGGCGAAAATAAAGGAACTGGGGGACATGCCGGTAGTGACCTACGTGAACTCGTCGGCCGCGGTCAAGGCCATGTCCACCGTCTGCTGCACCTCGGCCAATGTCGTCAAGGTGGTCAACAGCCTGGACGAGGCGGAACTGCTGATGACGCCGGATCGGAACCTGGCGTCTTACGCCGCCTCCCTGACCGACAAGACAATTCATCTCTGGGACGGCTGTTGCCCCATCCATGATGCCCTGCGGGCAACGGATGTCCTCTCGGCCAAAAAGCGGCACCCGGACGCGGTGGTCATGGCCCATCCGGAATGCCGCGGCGAGGTGCTGGACCTGGCCGACGCGGTGCTGAGCACCTCCGGCATGCTGCGATATGCTCAAGACTCGGAAGCCGATCAGTTTCTGGTGGCCACCGAAAACGGCCTGATGCACGCCCTGCGGAAAGCCTGCCCGGAAAAGACGTTTTATCCGGTTTCGGAAAAAATGATCTGCCCGGACATGAAGCGCATCACCCCGCAAATGATCGTCGACTGCCTTGAAAACATGGGCCCTGAAGTCAAGGTGCCGGCCGACATCCAGGAGCGGGCCCTTGACGCGGTCCAGCGGATGCTGGCGTTGCGGTAGGCAAGAATTTAGGCGCCGGCGCTTTCATCCAGGTTAGCGTTGGTATAAACCTTCTGAACGTCGTCGCAGTCGTCCAGCGCTTCCAGGAGCTTTAACATCTGCTCCGACTCCTTCTCGCCCAGGTCGATGGTATTCTGCGGCAGCATGGTGATTTCGGCCAGAGAGCAGGTGATGCCCGCGTCGGTCAGGGCCTGCTTCACGGCTTCAAAATCAGCCACCGCCGTAATGACCTCAAAACTGCCTTCCGCCTCCCGGACATCCTCGGCGCCGGCTTCAATGGCCGTTTCCATCACTTTGTCTTCATCGGCCGTGGCCTTGTCGATTTCACAATACCCCTTTTTCTTGAACAGATAGGCAACACTGCCGTTCTCCGCCAGCCGGCCGGCATGGCGGCTGAAAATATGGCGGATATCGCTGACCGTCCGGTTCTTATTGTCCGTCAGGGATTCTAAAAAGATGGCCGCCCCGCCTGGGCCATAGCCTTCATAAGTGAGTTCTTCGTAATTCACGCCGTCCAGCTCGCCGGTTCCCTTTTTGATGGCCCGGTCCATATTGTCCTTGGGCATGTTTTCCATTTTAGCGGCCGCGATGGCGCTGCGCAGCCTGGCGTTGGCGTTGATGTCTCCGCCGCCCGCCCGGGCGGCCGCGGTAATTTCCTTGATCAGCTTGGTGAACGCCTGTCCCCGTTTCGCGTCCGCCGCCTGTTTTTTGTGTTTGATGGACGACCATTTATTATGACCTGACATTGCCCGGCTCCTTTTTCCCTAATCCGATAATGTAAGTTTCCCGGCTGTCTTTCCGGCAACTGGCCGGTTTGAAGATCGCAGACCGGTTGAATTGTTTTTTTACCATATCCGTAAATATTTTAAAATCTTCTCCCTGAAAAAGTTTACAGACGAAATTCCCCCCTGGCCTGAGAATCTCCCCGGCCAGGGTCAGGGCGGCCATGGCCAGATCCTGGGACCGGGCCGCGTCGGTGCCGGTATGACCAGTGGTGGACGGCGCCATGTCGCTTAACACCACGTCCGCCTTTTTGCCCGAGAAAAGCGGGTCGTCCGACCGCAGCTCGAACATGTCCATGACATGAGCGGATGCCCGCGGTGGCAGACCGATGGTGACGGCCGTCAGGTCCATACCGGTCACCGTTCCCTGGTCCCCGACCACTTCGGCCGCGTACAGCAGCCAGGAACCCGGGGCGCAGCCCAGATCGACCACTTTGTCCCCCTTGCGGAGCAACTTGTATTTTTTTTGTATTTCCATCAACTTGTATACCGAGCGGGCCGGATAATGATCTTTTTTCGCCTGACGGGCGTAAAAGTCGGGGCGGCTCCAGGGATTGTTGTTGTTGCGGCTCATAAGACGTGTTTCCCCCGGCGGATCAGAACAGGGCCTCGATGGCGTCCGATATGGTTTTTACCCCGGTGATGGTGATTTGCTTTTCATTGTGCATGCGTTTGACATTGCTGTAGGGCAGCAGGCAGCTGTTAAATCCCATCTTTTTGACTTCAGCCACCCGGGTTTCAATATGGTTGATGGCCCGTACTTCGCCGGTCAGGCCCACTTCCCCCAGCACCACGGTTCCGGGCTTGATGGGCCGGTCAAGGAAGCTCGAGGCCACCGCCGCGATAATGCCCAGGTCAACGGCCGGTTCGCTGATTTTCACGCCGCCGGCCACGTTCATGAACACGTCGTAGCCCATCAGTTCCATGCCCAGCTTTTTCTCCATGACCGCCACCAGCAGGGCGACCCGGTTCTGGTCCAGCCCCAGGATGGTCCGTCGGGGCATGCCCAGGCCGGAGCGGCTGGCCAGGGCCTGGAGTTCCACCAGGATGGGCCGGGTGCCTTCCATGCTGGCGGAGACCACCGATCCCGGGGAGTTTTCCGGCTTTTCGGAAAGGAAGACGGCCGAGGGGTTGGCTACCTCATCCAGGCCGGCGGTTTTCATCTCAAAGACGCCAATTTCATTGGTCGAGCCGAAGCGGTTTTTGACGGCCCGCAGAATCCGGAAGACCTGGTTCTTGTCGCCTTCAAAATAGAGGACCGTGTCCACCATGTGTTCCATGGTGCGGGGGCCGGCAATGGAGCCGTCCTTGGTGACATGGCCGATGAGGAAAACGGGAACGCCGGTCTGCTTGGCCATGACCATGAGGCGCATGGTCGCTTCCCGAACCTGGCCGACGCTGCCCGGGGCCGAGGAAAAATCCGGGCTGGCCATGGTCTGGATGGAATCGATGATCAGTGCGTCCGGCCGCAACGCATCGGCCGTGGCCACCACCGTCTCGATGCTGGTCTCCGCCACCGCCAGGATGTCGGCGGCGCGGCTGCCGCCCAGCCGTTCGCTCCTCATTTTCAGCTGTTTTAACGACTCCTCGCCGGAGACGTACAGCACCTTGTGACCGGCTTCCACCAGCCGTTGGGCCGCCTGGAGCATGAGGGTGGATTTGCCGATGCCGGGGTCGCCGCCGATCAGGATCAGCGAGCCGGCTACGATGCCGCCGCCCAGGGCCC
This sequence comes from Thermodesulfobacteriota bacterium, assembly GCA_040753795.1. Taxonomy (NCBI): domain Bacteria; kingdom Pseudomonadati; phylum Thermodesulfobacteriota; species Thermodesulfobacteriota bacterium. The sequence goes on along the minus strand of JBFMDX010000025.1, from coordinate 2,905 downwards.
GGTCAAATTCGCTGATGCCCGTTTTCCGCCGCTGCTCGTCGCCGATGGTCACCTCTCCCAGGGGCACCGGTTTGGCGGCCCGTCCGGCCATGACCGGCGCGGTTTTCCCGACGGAGATCCCCACCGCTTCTTCCACGAAGGTGCCCCAGCTTTCGCACTCCGGGCACCGCCCCAGCCATTTGGGCGACTGGTGCCCGCAGTTTTGACAGCAGAAGACGGTCTTTGTATTTTTCATTATGGATGTCCGCGGCAAAGGGGAGTATATGAAAAAATTTTCTTCATCTTTTATATCAGGGCCTGTTTCGACGTCAACTGTTTTCATTCGGTCCCGGAAACAAACCCCTTGATATTCGAGCGAATTGTCGATAGGATACGGGAAAAAATCAGGCGCCGTTGGCTTAATAGGGAATCCCGTGAAAATCGGGAGCGGACCCGCCGCTGTAATCGAGGACGAACGCCGCACGTATGTCACTGTTGCATTGATGCAAAATGGGAAGGCGCGGCCGGTAGGATGATTCGAGAGTCAGAAGACCTGCCTGATTGACAGGCCGGGTTCTCCGCCGGGCGGCGGAGGCGGCCGGATCTTGCGGATAAAACAGGGGCATCCCCGGATCGAAGGTTTCGGTCCGGGGTTTTTTGTTTAGAAGGTACAAGGTTCAGGGCTCAAGGTTAAGGGTATAAGGTTAGGGAGCTTTTATGATACTGAAAAGAATGATTGCGGCAGGTATCATCGGCCTTGTTATATGCTGCTGGTCGCCGGAAGGGATGGCCGAGGATTTTGCCGCCCGGCTTCAGGCGCCCATCGACCAGGCCATCGATACCCGCATCAGCACCCAGAAGGAGATGGATCTGTGGGAGCAGGAGCGGATCCGGCTGACCGAAAGATACGACCAGCTGCAACGGGAGCAGGCGGATCTGACCGACCGACTGACGCAGTTGCAAAAGGAAATCGCCGACCGCCAGTCCCTGGCCCTGTCCCTGGAAACGCAGATTAACGAAGCCAGGGCCATGGCCGCCGAGATCGAACCGTTTCTGGCCTCCGTTTATCCCCGCATCCGGCAGGAGGTGGAAGCCGATCTGCCGTTTCTGTCGGCGGAAAGAAAGGATCGCCTGGATCATCTCAAACAGGTGCTGGATGATCCGGAGGTGAGCGTCAGCGAAAAATTCCGGAAAACAATGGAGACCCTTCTGGTGGAAGCCGCTTACGGCAACACCTCCGACGTTTACCAGGAGCAGCTCCGGCTGGAGGGCGATGAGCGCATGTTCTCCGTGCTGCGGGTCGGGCGGGTGGCGCTGTTCTGCCTCTCGCCGGACCAGAACCTGGCCGGTTATTACAGTGTCGCCGAAGGGACGTGGCGGCCCCTGCCGGGCCGCTGGTGCCGGGACCTGCAAGCCGCCATCGACATGGCGGAAAAACGCCGGCCCGCGGATCTGGTCAAACTCCCCCTGGGGAAACTGGCCGGACGGGAGGGCAACCCGCATGAATAAGTTCTATGTTCTGTTGTGTTTCATTCTTGTCTGCGTCCGGCCGGTGGCCGCCGGGGACATGCGCCTGGATTACGAACAGATGCGGGAGAAGAAGGATGCTGCCCTGCGCCAGGCCGAAGCGTCGGCCCGTCAGGCGCAGTTGGAGGCGGAAGAAAGCCGCCGGAAGATCCTGGCCGATAAAAGCGCTTTGCAGCAGGCCGTGGCTGAACTGGAGAAGCAGAATGATGCCCTGAAACCGCAGGTCGCCGGGGCTGAAAAACAGGTGGAACAGCTGACGGCTCAAACGCTGTCGCTTCAGAAATCATTGTCAGAACTGTCAGGTTTGGTCAGGGAAATCGCCGGCTTTGTCCGCGGCTTTGCCCGGGACATGGAAGAGATTTACCGGCACAGTCCCCAGAGCGCGCTGACGGATGACCGTCAGGGCCGGATGGCCGGGCTGGCCGGAACCGACCGGCTGCCCTCCATGGCGGTGGTCCGTGACATGACGGATATGCTGCTGCAGGAAATCAACTGGTCGGGACAGGTCCGCCGGGTGACGGGAACGGTGATCGACCGCGGCGGCCAGGAGTCTCCCGCCGACATTCTGCTGATCGGCAATCTGACCGCGGCCTATCAGACCGGACAGGAAACCGGTTTCGCGCTGTATTCCGACGCCAGCCGGGGCCTGTTCGCCCTGTCCGAAAAACCGCCTTTTTTAACGGTCCGATCGATCCGGAAGTACCTGTCCGGTAAAACCGATTCCGTCTGGCTGGATATCTCCGGCGGCGCCGCCCTGCGGCAAATGACCCATCAACTGAGCCTGATGGCGCAGATTCCCAAGGGCGGTCCCATTGTCTGGCCGACGGTGCTGATTTTTTTTCTCGGCCTGGGCATTATCGCCGAGAGGGTCCGTTATCTGCGCCGGGGCAGTTGCGACGCCGAGGCGTTCATGGCCCGGGTTTCGGCCTGCATCCGGCAGGAGGACTGGGACTCCTGCTGCCGGCTGTGCGACGGAGAAAAGGGAAAGTCCGTGCCCAGGGTGATCCGGACTGCCCTGGATTTTCGGCAGATGAGCCGGGAGGATATGGAAAACGCCCTGCAGGAAGCGATTTTAAACGAAGTGCCGCGCCTGGAGCGGTTTCTGTCCACCCTGGGCATGCTGGCCACCATCGCGCCCCTGCTGGGCCTGCTGGGAACGGTCACCGGCATGATCAACACCTTTCACGTCATCACTTATTACGGGACCGGGGATCCCCGGATGATGTCGAGCGGCATCTCCGAGGCCCTGGTCACCACCATGGTGGGCCTGGGCGTGGCCATCCCCCTGATGCTGGCCCACACCCTGATCAGCCGCCGGGTGGAACACACCATCGCCCAGATGGAGGAAAAGGCCGTCTCTTTTGTCAACCAGGTGTTTAAAACCAGGGGCCGGGGGGTC
>JBFMDX010000024.1 GCA_040753795.1 Thermodesulfobacteriota bacterium | reverse complement strand
GACGATATATCGCGTACGCGAACAAAATTGCGTTTAAAAACTGTAGGTGACCTTGGCAGCATAGAGGTTCCAGTTCCTGGCCACGTCTTCCAGGGCCATGAAGGTGCCGTCCATGATGTGCCCCTCGACCTTGGCGCACCAGTTCCGGGTAAAGTCGTAGCGGGCGGACAGGCAGATGTCCTTGAGCCAGGCCCCCCATTTGGGCTTATCGGGATAGGTCTGGACAAAATCATCACCATCCTTGTCGTGCTTGTCATAGTACAACTCCGAGTAATAGGCGCCGACTTCCAGACGGTCCAGCAGCCGGTAAGCGGCTCCGCCGTAATACCCCTGCATGGTGGTGTCGATGTCGATCCGCGGCGGAATGGGGAACAGGGCGAAGGTGGCCGGATCCATGACGGAACTGATGTTGATGGTGAAATCAAGGTCGTACTCAATATACTCGGCGGCCAGGGTGAGGCGTTTGGCCATGTATTCGGCGGACAGGACCCGGACCTCAAACGGTTCGAATTCAACATCGGCCCGGAGCGGCGTGGTCAGGCCGAGACCGCCGGTAAATTCAGGCGGCAGGGGCAGGTCGGTGGCCATTGTGATTTCGGGGTCGTTCATGGAAAACATGCTGGCGCTGAGTTTTAACCCGAAGGGGGATTCCCACTGCAGTTGTCCGGTGTAGGTATATTCCTGGTCCGATCCGGTGACTTGCATGCCCAGGTCCGCCATGAGGGATTCAAAAGCGTCGGCAAGGCCACCTTCTTCCTCAAAGGGAGACGTCCCCGCCAGCGCCTGGTAGGAAAAGCCGCCGGGAAGTTCCCCGTAAATGCCGCCCCCCTTGATCCGGCTGAAGGACTCCCGGAACCATTCCGGATAAACGCTGGTGGGCAGCAGGATGCTGGTGTGAACCATATCCAGTTTCCGGGTTTCATTGTAAAGTCCGAAGGGGATCTTCATCATTCCGCCCCGGAATCCCAGGTAATCCCTGAAGGCATAATCGCCGAAGGCCCAGTCCACGTCAACCTCGTCGTTGCCGTTTTCGCCCAGGTCATAACCGAAAAGCTGCATGCCCAGGGAAAGATCGTCAAACAGTTGGGACGAAAAATTGATGGCCATTTCGTTAAATTCAAATGATCCCTTGTGGGAGTCCGTGATAAGAAAATCCTGGTCATGGTTGGACTGCATGAACCCCTGGCTGACGAAGCCGTGAATCTGAATGCTGTTTAAAACGTCGGACATTTTCATTTCCGTTGCTCCGATCGGCACGGTCGACAGGGTAATCAAGACGGCGATGAAAAGGGTTCCCAGCTTTTTCATTTTTTTTCTCCTGATTTTTTCAGAGGGACTCGGTTGACGGGCTTTATATAAATTAAAATGTAATTTCATGGTTACCATACATTTATGCCGGTTGCAAGAAAACGGAGCGGGTCAGCATAATCCTTTCCTGCTGAACGTTTTGTGGCGTGAAAACCCATGAATATCAGTGCTGTTGCGAATAATGTGCCGAAAAATAAAATCGCTGATTTTTTAATTTATTGCTAATAATTTCATAATATTAAATGTTTTCTTCGCCTGGCGGGAATACTGTCCGTCCGGTAGGGACGATACCACAATGTCCTGAAAAATCGGATTGATTCCTGAAATATTGGGCGGTTGGCGCGATACGGGTGACGGATTTTCAGGCCCGTCGTCATCATGGTTTAGTGTCCATCCAAGGCTATGAAAAGGGACACTGAACCGTTTCCAATCCAGTCCCGCCATGGCGGGATTGCGCAAGGTCAAGGAAAACAAGGGGTTTTGCGGAGGCGTACTTTTCGTACGCCGCACAGAAAGCCCCGCAGTTTGACGCAGAGATTGCGAAAAAAGGCCATTTATGGATGGAAACTGGTTAAACCGGGTATGGACATCCCGGTCTGCCTGTGTATAATCCCCCGGAAGTGCTTAATGCCGATTTTTATAATTGACGAAATAAGGAGCCGCAAATGATCTCAGCAACCGCCCAGGCCCTGGGAATCGACCTGAAACAGGTCCAGGCCGTGGCTGCCCTGCTGGAGGAGGGCGCGACCATCCCGTTTATCGCCCGTTACCGCAAGGAAGCCACCGGCAGCCTGGATGAAGTGGCGGTGGCGGACATCCGCGACACGCTTCATCAGCTCAAAGAATTGAACGACCGGCGGCAGACCGTTTTAGACTCCCTGGAAAAGCACGGCCATCTTACCGACGAGTTGAAACAGCGCGTTCTGGCCGCGGACACCCTGGCGGTGCTGGAGGATATCTACCTTCCTTATAAACCCAAGCGCCGGACCCGCGGGGTCATGGCCCGGGAAAAAGGACTGGAACCCCTGGCCCTGGCCATCCTGGAGCAGAAGGGGCTGGATCCCCGGGCGGCGGCGGAACCGTTTGTCGATCCGGAAAAAGGGGTCGCCTCCGTGGACGAGGCCCTGGCCGGTGCCCGGGACATCATCGCCGAGATGGTCAATGAGGATGATGCCGCCCGGGCCGGCCTGCGGGAACTGTTTTTCAACACCTCCACCGTATCGTGCCGGGTCATCGCCGGCAAGGAGACGGAAGGGGCCAAGTACCGGGATTATTTCGACTGGAAGGAACCGCTGAAGGATGTGCCGTCCCACCGCATGCTGGCCATGCGGCGAGGAGAAAAGGAGGAGTTCCTGATCCTGTCCATCACTCCTGATGAAACGGCCGCCGTCGCCATCCTGGACCGGCTGTTTGTCCGGGGCGAAACCGAAGACGCCGCCCAGGTGGCCATGGCCGTGCGGGACGCCTACAAGCGGCTTCTGTCCGTGTCCATGGAAACCGAGACCCGCCTTCAGGCCAAGAAAAAGGCCGACACCGAGGCCATCCGCATATTCGCCGAAAACCTGCGCCAGCTTTTGCTGGCCCCGCCCCTGGGCGCCAGGCGGGTCATGGGCATCGATCCCGGGTTCCGGACCGGCTGCAAGGTGGTCTGCCTGGACCGCCAGGGCAAGCTTCTCCACTGGGACACGGTTTTCCCGCATTTTTCCGAAGGCGGTCTCCAGGACGCGGCCGGACGGGTCAAAGCCCTGTGCGATCAGTTTGAAGTGGAGGCCATTGCCGTGGGCAACGGCACCGCCGGCCGGGAGACCGAGTCCTTTGTCCGTTCCATTTCCTTTTCCCGGCCGGTCCAGGTCATCATGGTCAATGAAAGCGGCGCTTCCATCTATTCAGCGTCCGAGGTCGCCCGGGAGGAATTCCCGGATCATGACATCACCGTCCGGGGCAGCGTCTCCATCGCCCGGCGGCTCATGGACCCGCTGGCCGAACTGGTCAAGATCGATCCCAAGTCCATCGGGGTGGGGCAGTACCAGCACGACGTCAACCAGACGGAACTCAAGCAGGCCCTGGACGACGTGGTGGTCAGTTGCGTCAACGGCGTGGGGGTCGATCTGAACCGGGCCAGCGCCCAACTGCTGACCTATGTTTCCGGCCTGAACGCCGCCATCGCCAAAAATATCGTCGCCTGGCGGGAGGCCAATGGCCCGTTCCCGTCCCGGGAGACGCTGAAAGAAGTCCCGCGGATCGGCCCCAAGACCTTTGAACAGTGCGCCGGGTTCCTGCGGATACCCGATGCCGCCAATCCCCTGGACGCCAGCGCCGTCCACCCGGAGAGCTACCCCATCGTCGAGGCCATGGCCCGGGACCTGGGCGCCCGGGTGGCCGATCTCATGCGGGATCCGGACCTGCGCCGGCGGATCGATCTGGCCGCCTACGTCACCGACACCGTGGGCATGCCCACCCTGACCGACATCATGGCGGAACTGGCCAAGCCCGGCCGGGACCCGCGCCGTACCTTCGAGGCGGTCTCTTTTACCGAAGGCGTCAACACCATCGACGATGTCCGGCCGGGCATGCGGCTGCCGGGCGTCGTCACCAACATCACGGCCTTCGGAGCATTCGTGGATATCGGCGTGCACCAGGACGGGCTGGTCCATATCAGCGAAATGGCCGACCGGTTCGTCAAGTCTCCGGCGGATGTGGTCTCCGTCCAGCAACGGGTCATGGTTACGGTCCTGGAGGTGGACCGGGACCGCAAACGGATCGCCCTGTCCATGAAGTCGGCGGCGGCCCCGACCGGGGACAACGCCGCCCAGCCGCCCCGCAAATCCCCGGCTCCGGGCCGAACGAATCCCGCCGGCAAAAAGGTAAAGAAAGAAACCGCCTTCAACTCGCCTCTGGCCGACGCCCTGCGCAAAAGCGGCCTGTCCTGAGCCGTATATTGACATATCCTCCCGGTTTCGCTATTATTTCCGATTCAAAATTGAATTCACCGGATAAGAGGAGAGGGGCTGCAAGATGAATCCGCATGTGACGTACCTGCTGTGCGCGGGGACCGCCACCGTGGTCGCCGTGATCATGGTCCGGCTGGCGTACAAGAAAACCATTGTCACCACCATCGGCAATTCCATTGTCATGGGCGGGGCGATATCCTCGCTGGTCACCTATGTCTTTTATGTGACGCGCTGGGAAAGTATCTTCGGGATTATTCCATTTGGCATAATGGTTTTTTTCCTCATGCTGCAGCGGATCCGGCGGAGAATTCATCAGCCGCTCAAGGCCATAGTCGCCATCAGCAACGCCATCTCCGAGGGACGGCTCAAGGACAGCGGCATCGATACCAGCGCCTTTGCCTCGGAGAACGAGCTGGGGGAACTGTCTCACAGCATTTACGGCACCTACCAGGACCTGAGCCGGATCGTATCCGATATCGTTCAGAACATCGGCATTCTGACCGGCACCGTGGATGTGCTGGTGGATAAATCCGGACAGCTCCAGACCAATTCCATGCAGATGAAAGCACAGTCCGCCAACGTATCGGCGGCTTCAAAGGAAATGAATGAAAGCATGGCGACGGTCTCGCAATCGGCCGAGCAGTCGGCCAAGCGGTTAAACCTGATTTCCATGTCGATCGAAGGGATGAGCGTGACCGTGGGGGAAATCGCCCGCAATACCGAACTGGCCCGGGGTATTTCCAGCCAGGCCGTGTCCCAGACCGGAAGAGCCGCTGAAAATATTCAGCGGCTGGAGTCCAGCGCCCAGGAGGCCAACACGATTATCGACACCATCAACGAGATTGTCGACCAGACCAAGCTGCTGGCCTTGAACGCCACCATCGAAGCGGCCCGGGCGGGTGCTTACGGCAAAGGCTTTGCCGTTGTCGCCGATGAGGTCAAACAACTGGCCAATCAGACCCAGGAGGCGGTGGAAGGCATCCGCCAGAAACTCACGGCCATGGCCCGGGTCCGGATGGAAACCATTAGTGATATCGGTCAGATTAACGATGTCATCCGCAAGGTGGACGAGGTGGTTTCGTCCATCGCCGCTTCCATCGAAGAGCAGAACATCTCCACCAAGGACATCGCCCGGAACGTGGAAGAGATCAATCGCGGCGCTTCGGACGTCAACCGCAAGGTGATGGAATCGGCCGGCCTCTCCCGGCAGATGGTGACCGATATGTCCGACCTGGGGCAGGCGGTGGACGATGTCAGCGCGGCCGGGGAGTCGGTCCGGGAAAGCGCCGGGAAACTGTCCCTGATGAGCGAAAAGATGACGCAACTGGTAAGCAAGTTCGAGGTGTGAAAGGATTCCGCATGACATATCAGGAAATGCAGCGGATGCTGATGGAGGAGTTGCGGCTTTATCATTATCCCATAGCGGTTAAATTTTTTTTTGACCAGTCCCGGGTCGACGCTTTTAAGGAAAAGGCCGATGAATACCATTCACCGGTCAAGCCGCTGACGTTCTGCCAGTGGGAGATCGCGGCCCGGATGCAGGGCCGGATCGTCTACGGCGAGAAGAAGCACCTGGGGTGCGGCAACGCCCAGTACAATTTCGGCTGGAAGGAACTGGACGAGGGCGAAATCAAGGGCCAGGCCAAATACACGAAATCCCTGGAACAGGCCGAGCGCTTTATCCGGACCAAGGCCCGCATGACCGAAGGCCTGATCGGCATCGCCGTGGCCCCCCTGGCCAAAGCGGATGTCTTCGGCGGGCCCGACACCGTCCATTTCTACTGCGACAACATGCAGGCCTACCACCTGGCCGTGGATTACATGGCGGCCACGGACACCCATCCGCTGCGCGGCAACATCACCATGAATTCCTCGGCCTGCGGGGGGAACATCTGGAGTTTCCTTAACCGGGAATTCAACATGCTGCCGTCCTGTTCCGGCGCCTATAACGCCGGCAAGACCGAACGGGGCGAAATCAACGTTATCATCCCCGGTTCCGCCATCGCGGCGGTTTGCCTGCGGCTGAAGGAGCGGATCGATGAGTGCGGCAGCGGCGCCATCACGCGCCCCGGCGACGGGTTCCCCGGCGCGGACATCTGCAAGAACTGTCCGCTGATCGTCTTTAAGAAAGAACCCGGTAAAGAAGCGTAACTCACATTCGCCCGGTCAGGCTGATCAGTTCATCCGCCGTTCGGCGGTAGATTTCGGGCAGGTCTTCGGCCACGTAAGCGGCCACCTTGCTGTTGTGCAGGCTGACCATGCCGTGCAGCAGGCTCCAGACCTGGATCAGGCGGCGGAGGACGGTGCTGTCATCCGTTTCTTTATCGACCATCTCCCGGATCATGTCCGCGGCCATGGCGGCGATCTCCATGGAGATCCGCAATTCGGTTGCGGAAAGCTGCTCGTGGGGCGTGCCCCGGTAGTCGTCGTGCTTGGGTGTCGGCAGGACAAACATGATGTCGTAATAGCGGGAGTGGTCGATGCCGAACCGGATATAGGCCTCGATCATGGCCCGGGCCCGGGCCTTTCTATTCCGGTGTCCGCCCCGGGCCTTTCCCAGGGCCGCGTGCAGCATTTCAAACCCCTTGACCACCAGGGACAGGTAAATTTCGTCTTTACCCGAATAATAGTTGTAGATGTTGGGGGCGGTCATGCCCACCCGGCCGGCCAGGTTGCGCATGGTCAGATCGTCCAACCCCTCCCGGATGATGATGTCCAGGGCCTGGTCCAGGATGACGTTGCGGATTCGCTCTATTTCTTCGGGGTCGCGGGGCGTTCTCATGGGCTGACCTTGTTGAGGGTTCGGCAGATTTTCTTGTGGACCCGGTACAGGCGCAGGAACTGCCCGTACAGGGTGTCATAAATCTCCCGGTTCTCCGGGCGGGGATGATAGGTTTCGTCAAAAACCACCAGTCCGGGGATATCGTCAAACCGGATATGGCCCAGGGCCACGGCGGCGATAAAGGCCGCGCCCCGGGCATTGGCCATCATGGGCTCTTTGACCTTGCGGATGTCCCGGTTCAGCACGTCGGCGAATATCCGGCACCACAGGTCGGATTTGGCGCCGCCGCCGATGATGTTGAGAGGGTCCAGCTTCCGGCCGATGAACCGTTCCACGTAGGTCAGGCTCCAGCGGTTGTTGTAGGCCACGCCCTCCATGACCGCGCGGATGATATGGCCGGCGGTGGCGGTCTGGGACAGGTTGAACAGGCCGCCCCGGATGGTTTCGTTGTCCACCGGCGTGCGTTCACCGTTGAGCCAGGGGGTGAAGATCAGTTTGCCGCTGCCGGCCGGCGCCCCGGCCGCCAGTTCGTTGATGTGGCGGTAAACGTCCGGCCCGGTTTTCCCCCCGGCGTGGCCGGCGTAAAATTGCTCCACGAAGAAATCCAGGGCTTCACCGGCAATGTCCTGTTCGTTGACGGACTGGTATTTGCCGGGGATGGCGGTGGGGAAGGAAGCCACCGAATGGAGCACGTCGGTCTTTTTGAAGGGAACGACGCACTGCACCCAGGAGGAAGTGCCGATGTAGAGGTGGCCGGCGAAATCGGCCACCGCCCCGGAGCCGATAAGCGCCGACTGGTGGTCCGGAGAACCGGCCACTACCGGCGTGCCCCGGGGCAGACCCATGCGGTCGGCGTTTTCGTCGGTGACGGCACCGAGGATGTCGGTGGCGGCCACCAGCGGCGGCAGCTTGTCGCGATCGATGCCGAAGTCCCGGATCAGCCGGTCGTCGTAACGGACGTTGTTGATGTCGCGGATGTCGGTCACCCAGAACAGGTGGATGGAGTCGAAGGTGGCGGCGAATTCGCCGGTCAGCTTCAGGTTGAGAAAGTCCTTGCTGGGCAGGAACATGTAGGTCCGCTCGTAGATCTCCGGAAATTCGTTCCGGATGAGCAGGACATGGCCGATATCGTCCTTGCCCGACAGGGTCGGGGCGCCGCCGGTCCGGTTCACCCAGCGCAGGGCCCGGATAACGCCGTAGCCGTCGAAGCTGGGGAACCCGGCCATGGCCTTCTTGACATAAGGCCCGCCCCGGGTGTCCATCCAGGTGATGGCGTTGGCCAGGGGGCGGCCCTCCCGGTCCACGGCCACGGTGCTGGAAAAGGTGCTGGACACCGACACGGCCACGATGTCGGTTTTGTCCACCTTGCCGGAACCCGTCAGCCGGGCGGAAGTGTTCAGCACCGCCTGCCACCACTCTCCGGGATCCTGCTCCACTCCCCCGCCGGGAAGAAAATGAAGGGCGGTTTTTTCAAAGGTGAAATCCACCACCCGGCCGAAGACCGAAATCAGCGCGGTCTTGATACCGGATGTACCGTGATCCACGGCCAGAATATATTTCTCCCGGGTCATAGTGGTCAGCCTTGTTTTTTGGCCGCCGTCAGCAGGCTTGCCGCCGCCAGCATGTCCATGGTGGTTTTTTGGCCGTCTTCGTCGATGATGTCGATGATGAGCTGCTCGCTTTTGGACGGGGACTCGGCCCGGTTTTTCGAAAGAACACCCGGGATCAGCGAAACAAAATCCAGGGGATTGATGCCGGCCTCGGGCGGGAAGATTCCCTGGCGGGTGATTTTGCCCTGCTGCAGCAGGATGGCGCCCAGGGCCGCGGGAATGCCGGTGCCTTCTCCCAGGGCCTGGGAATCCGAGGCCATGTGGAAACGCAGTTCCTGGCGGCGGCCTTCCTTTTTTCCGGTGACCACCGTGGAGGTGCAGCCTTTCTGGTTACCGAAGGCGGTTTCTTTCAGGATTCTTTCCCGCTCCCGGATCAGGAAGGAGGCGGCAAAATCATAGGGGCTGACCTTGACCCCGTCCATGTCCAGGGGGGTCCGGTCGGCCATGCCCAGCCGGCAGACATCCATGGTCAACTGATAATAGGCGGCCGGCAGGATGGTGCCGCGGTTGGTGACCTGTTTCACCTTGAGATATTGGGGCAGGGTGACCTGTTCCGGATGGGGGTAGGGATAGACCATGATGCCGCTGCCCAGGATCGGGAAATCAAAAGTCCGCCGCAGGGCCATGCCGTCCGGCTCGAAAAATTTCACGTATTGCAGCCGGCCGTCCAGGTACATGGGGATATCGATGGACATGCAGTGAAAGCGGTGGCCGATGACGCCCTTGCCTTCAAAACTTTCGCCGCCGTGGGCGTGGAAGATGTCCACGGCCTCGGTCTCGTCCAGCAGGTGGTCGGCCGCCAGCTTGGCCAGCAGGTTGGTGGCGCCGGGGGAATTGCCCATGCCGATGACCATGGTGATGCCGGCCTTCTCCGCCCGGCCGCTCATGGCCAGCAGATCGCCGGTGACGTCCACGTCATCGCAGATATCCAGGTAGTTGATGCCGCTTGCGATGACCGTCTCGACGATGGGCATGACCGTCTTGTAAAAAGGGCCCACGCAGTTGACCACCAGGTCGCAGCCGGTGATGGCCTGTCGCACGGTCTCCGGCTCCAGGGCGTTGACGGCCGTGGCCGAAACCGGTTTGGTCTTTATGCCCGCGGCCAGGGACCGGGCCGTGTCCAGGTCAATGTCGCCGATGACGATAGAATCAAAAGTTTCATCCGCGGCCAGGGTTTTCACCACCACCCGGCCGACCGCTCCGCATCCGCCTAATACGATTACTTTTGCCATGTTGCTTTCTCCTGAAGGTTAAAAATTTAACAAAGTTAAATTTAACATAGTTCAGTGAAATGGGGATGTCAAGAAAATTTTGGGATTTTAGTAATTTGTTTTCCTTATATTGAAATGTTATATTAATTGATAATCTTATTTCCCGGTTACGATGAAAAGACAATTTACGGTTTCCACAAAAATCTGGTTAAGCTTGAGCCTTCTGGTGCTGGGGTATTTTATCTCCATCTCCCTCGGGTTTTATCTGGGGCGGCAGACGGAATACCGCCTGGCAAGGGTTTCCGAATACCTGTATCCGGCCGCCAGAGACAGCCAGACCGCGCTGGCGGCTTTTGACGAGCAGGTCAAGATTTACCAGGAAGCCATCATGATGGGCGAATCTCTCTATTTTACCTCGGCCGACAATCAGGCCGGGCAGGTAGATAAATCCCTGTCTCAGATCGCCGGCCGTCAGGACACGAATGCCGGGAAAATTGAGGAAGTAGCCGCTATCCGGAGGGAGTGGAGCGCTTTCACGGAGAGGGCCCGGGAGTTTTATCCCCTGCTGTTGAGTCATATGTCCCGCACCAACGCGCAAGCGGCGCTGACGGAGGTGATGAATGAAACCGCCCGCCAGCTTTCCCGGGAAAAAGACATGGTTCGGTCCGATCTGTCACGGTTGGCAGGTTCCTTTTCGCGGGAATTGAACGATGAACTGGCTTCCATCCGGAAAATCAGCAAGCATCAGCGCTACCTCAACCTGATTATCTTTATCCTGGTTTTAACGGTGGCGGTTATATTCACGTCACTGATTATCAATCGTTCCATTATCCGGCCTCTGGGCAAGACCCTCATGCTGGAAAAAGCCATGGAACAGTCCCGGGACGGGATTGTGGTGGCTGATGTGAACGGAGCCCTGCAGTTTGTCAATCGGGCCTGGGCTGAAATGCACGGTTTTGAACCCGAAGAACTGGCCGGCGTTCACATCTCCTTTTTTCATTCCGAAGAACAGTACCGGCAGGAGTTTATCCCTTATCACGAGGAAGCGCGGGTAAAAGGGGCCGGTTCCCGGGAGGTGGGCCACCAGAAAAAGGACGGCTCGATCTTCCCGACCATGATGACCGCCGGTGTCATCCGAACCAGCGACAACAGGCCCCTGCGGCTGGTTTATATCGCCAGGGATATTTCAGGACAGAAGGAACACGAAAAGGAGCTGCGACAGGCCAAGGAGGACGCCGAGCAGGCGGCCCGGACCAAAAGCGAGTTCCTGGCCAATATGAGCCACGAGATACGGACCCCCATGAACGGGATCATCGGCATGGTCCGGCTGCTGCTGAACTCGGACCTGGACAGGGAACAGCGGGAGTTCGCCGAAATCATTCAGCAGAGCGCCGATCTGCTGCTGCTGATCATCGATGACATTCTCGATTTTTCCAAGATCGAAGCCGGCAAACTGACGATCGAAAAGATCGACTTTGATATCATCAATACCGTTGAGACCACCGGCGAAATGCTGGCCTTAAAGGCTTACCAGAAGCAGCTGGATCTGTTTTACAGCATTGATCCGGAAGTGCCCATTTATCTCAAGGGCGATCCTCACCGGTTGAAGCAGATCCTGATCAACCTGGCCGGAAACGCCATCAAGTTTACGGACCGGGGTGATGTGGCGATTCATGTCGGACTGGTTGACGAAACCGAGGCCAACGCCAGGCTGAAAATCACGGTTACCGACACGGGCATCGGCATCCCCGCCAACCGGCTCAGCCTTCTTTTCCAGCCGTTTTCGCAGGTCGATTCCTCCACTACCCGGGAATACGGGGGTACCGGCCTGGGCCTGGCCATCTCCAGGCAACTGGTGGAAATGATGGGCGGAGAGATATGCGTGGAAAGCGAGGAGGGGCGGGGTTCCACTTTCTGGTTCACCGTCGAGCTGGAGAAACAGCGGGAGGACCAGATCCGGCGGGAACTGCTGCCGGACGCCATCCGCGGCAGGCATATCCTGCTGGTGTCCGACAATGTCAACGAAATGAAAGTTCTGGCGAGTTATCTGATGTCGTGGGACTGCCGTTTCCATAATGCCGCCGGCGGGGCGGAGGCGCTATCCGAGATGATCCAGGCCGCCAAGGCAGACCGTCCGTATCACCTGGTCGTCATCGGATATACCAACGGCCAGTCGGACGGACATTCCCTCCAGAAGCAGATCCGGTCCACCCCCATCATCAGCAAAACGCATGTGGCCCTGATTGCTCTGCCGGAAGAGTCCGCTCAGGACATGGCCGAAGGTGACAGTTTAACCCTCCTGCTGACCCGGCCGATCAAACGCTCCCATCTTTTTAACTGCCTTATGGCGACCCTGGGAGATGTCGGCGGGAAAGAGCCGGAGGACATTTCGGCTAAAGCGGCGGTGCCGACCATCCAGGGGGCTACGGATCATTCGTCCCATCGGATTCTGATCGTGGAAGACAACCCGGTCAATCAGATGCTGGCGACCCGTATTCTTGAAAAATTCGGTTTCCAGGTCCGGGTCGCGACCAACGGCCAGGAAGCGGTCCGGATACTGGAAATGGAGCTGTTTGATGTCGTTCTGATGGATGAGCAGATGCCGAAGATGGACGGTATCACGGCTACCGCCATAATACGGGACCCGGGATCAAAGATCAGAAACAATCATGTCCCCATTATCGCCATGACCGCTCACGCCATGACCGGTGATCGGGAGCGATTTATCGCGGCCGGCATGAACGACTACATTGCCAAGCCATTCCGCCTGGAACATCTGTATAATGTCGTTTCCAAGTATATCCCCATTTGACATCCCTGTCCGGCTCCTGCTATAAACCGGATGCTTTACGACAAGGGGCCAACTGAACGAACGTATGACTCGTCAAGAGGTGATTCATGAACCTCCGTTTTAAAATCCTTTCCGGCTTTCTCATCCTGGCGGTCATGCTCTTTGCCGCCGGCCTGGTGTCCATCGCCGAACTCAATCGCATCCGCTATTCGGTCAGGGGACTGCTGGAAGAAAATTATATCAGTATCGTTGCCGCCCGGGACATGAGGGACGCGTTGGAGGAGCAGCACAGCGGCATACTGATGCTGGCGTTAAAAGACCGGGAAGACGGCTGGCAGTCGCTGGAAAAGGCCCATGGTGATTTCCAGCAGGCCTTTGCCCGGGCCCGCGAAAACATCACGCTCCCCGGAGAAAGGGAAAGCGTTGACGCGGTGGAAACAGCCTATCTTCTGTTCCGCGCGTCCTGGTCCAATTTCGAGGCCGGGAGCCGGGGCCGAGATAAAAAATTGTTGTATCTGGAAGAGGTCTATCCGTCGCTTCAGAACGTAACCACCGCGGTAAACCACCTGATGACCTTGAACGGCAACGCCCTTCACGACACGGCAGTTGGGCTTCAGAATCAGGCCGGCCGGACCATCATGCCCGGCATCGTGGCCATTATCGCCGCCATTGTCTTTACGCTGGTGTTTAATTTTTTTATCAACCTCTATGTCATCGCGCCCATTCGCCGGTTGACCCGGGCGGTTACTTCCCATGTCCGCGACGGTGAGCCGATGATCATCCGCACTGAAAGCCGGGATGAAATTTCCCGTCTGGCGGAAGCGATTCAAGAACTGGTTCTTTATGGCGGACCCAAAAACAGCCGGAAATCATCATGAGACCGCAAATCATTCTCCGCTACCTCGGCCTGATTCTGCTGTTTAACGCCTTTTTCCTTCTGATCTCAACCCTTGTCTCCGCGGCGACCGGGGGCGGGGCTTTTTTTTCGCTGCTGTTCAGCACCGTGGTCAGCG
The DNA here is from genome assembly GCA_040753795.1 of Thermodesulfobacteriota bacterium. Taxonomy (NCBI): domain Bacteria; kingdom Pseudomonadati; phylum Thermodesulfobacteriota; species Thermodesulfobacteriota bacterium. The sequence continues at coordinate 46,440 of JBFMDX010000024.1, read as the reverse complement.
TTCTTTTCGGCCTTTTCCCGCTGGTGTTCGTACCGCCGTCCGACGACATTACCAACCGGGAGGGGTTGTATATCGTTGTCTGCTGCTGGCTGCTCTCCTGCCTGGCGGGGGCGTTGCCGTTTGTCCTCTGGGGCGGGGAGTTCACCTTTACCAATGCCTGGTTTGAAAGCGTTTCGGGATATACCACCACCGGCGCCTCGATCCTGACCAGTGTCGAAGCCCTTCCGCCCGGCCTGCTGTTCTGGCGGGCCGCCACCCACTGGATGGGCGGCGTGGGCATCATTATTTTCGTGCTGGCGATTCTGCCGGCCATGGGCGGCGCCTACCTGGTGCTCTACCGCAACGAGATGTCCACCCTGGCCCAGGAGAGTTTGCAGTACCGGACCAGAAAGACACTGAAAATCCTTCTGTACGTTTATATCGGGCTGACGTTTATGGAAACGTTGCTCCTGATAGCCGAAGGCATGGGCCCCCTGGACGCCGTCGCTCACGCTTTCGCCACCATCGCCACCGGCGGGTTTTCCACTAAAAACACCAGCATTGCTTATTATTCCAGCCCGGTCATCGAAATAACGGTTATTGCCTTCATGTTCCTGTCAGCGGTGAACTTCGGCCTTCTTTTCCAGTGCGTCACCGGTCATCCCGGTGATCTGCTGAAGTCACCGGTTTTCCGTTATTATACGGCCTCCCTGGTGATTGGCGTCATCCTGGTGGCGGTAAACCTGCACGGCAGCATCTACCCCGGATGGATCGATGCCTGGCGGCACGCGGCCTTTCAGGTGATAGCCCAGGGGACCAGCACGGGCTTTGCCTCGGCCGACAGCGCCGTCTGGCCGCCTTTTGCCCAGCTGGTCATCATTTTCTTGATGATCCAGGGCGGCTGTGCCGGCTCAACCTCCGGCGGCATGAAGGCCGACCGGCTGATCCTGTTCTGGAAAGTCGTCAGACGGCGCATGGTGAAGCTGCGCCATCCCAAGGCGGTGGTGGTGATCCGGGCCGGTCAGTCCGTGGTGGACGATGACGTGGCGGAAACCGTTCTGACTTTTATTCTTCTTTATCTGCTGGTGCTGTTTGTTTCGACGCTCGCCATCACCCTGTTCGGGGTGGACCTCCTGACCGCGTTTTCCGGAACGACGGCTGCCATGGGCGGTGTCGGGCCCGGGTTCGGGACCGTCGGCTCCATGGCCAACTATGGTCATATGCCGGGGGCGGTCAAGTGGATCCTGACCCTGGACATGCTGGTGGGACGTCTGGAGATTTTTGGCCTGATTCTCTTTTTTACCATCACCCGGTGGAAGTAATTCCGGCTGGGCGCAATCCCCGGCGGAGGTCCGGCCTGACGATCCGGATGATCAGGGTTTCCAGCATCAACCGGGGATCCACGGCGCTGCTTTTCAGGCTCCGGTCCGTTTCGGCCATGGCCGTCAGGGCGGCCAGCAGTTCGCGGCGTGAAAAGTTATCTGCCTTGAGAAAGGTTTTGTAAGTGGGGAAGGGGCTGGCCGGATTCGGATCGATGAGCAGGTCCGATGAAACCGTTTTTTGTTTTTCCGATTTTTTGCCGGAGGCGGGGCCGGACAGCGCTTCCTCCTGCCGCCGGATGGCTTCCCGCAACCGGTCATCGTAGGCCGCGATGGCCGGCAGCGTCTGCTGTTTAAATCCCTCAAAGGGCATACCCGGGCGCCAGGCTTTTTTCCCGGCGCCGTCCATGAAATCCCGGATGACCAGCAGCTTTCTCGTCTGGTTGACGATGGCGGCGACTACCTGCAGCGGATGAATGGGCTCGGCGCCGGAAAGCAGGCTGCCGAGCAGGAACAGGGCCTGGGGGCCATTCTTGTCGAACAGGGCGCCGGTCAGTTCATAAATGGGATCCTTTTTTGTCCGGGTCATGAGGGCGGCCACATCCGCGGCGGTAATGGCCGAACGCTCGCCCGTAAAGGCGGCCAGCTTCTCCAGGCTGTTATGGAAGGTCCGCAGATTGAAACCGGTCATATCCCGCAGGGCGGCAAAAGCGTCCGGGCCCATGGTTTTGCCCTTGGGACCGAGAACGGCCCGCATGGTTTCGGACAGGGCCTCTTCCTGGCGGGCCCGGTCCGCCCGGGTGTCCCTGGCGGGAACACCGCAGTCGATGACGATCCCATGGTCCTTGATCGCTTTATAGAGCTTCCGCCGCTTGTCGACGGTTTCGGCGGTGATGATCAGGTGATTACCCGGGGCGAATCCTTTTTCAATGGCCGCGGACAGGGCGCCGGCCGCGTCGGCGGCCGCGGCACTGCCCTGCCGCCGGTCCCGGCAGCAGGCGATGACGGCGTCCAGCCAGGACGGATCGGCGTCCAGAGAACCGGTTTCCGCCTGGAGAAGGCGCTGCCGGTCATCGGCGGTCATGGTATCCGGGGCGATGTCCAGCAGGGCCAGGAGCTTGAGGAACAGCTCCGTCCCCTTGCGAAGGTTTCCGTCCGCCACGGCCGTTTTCAAGCGCTGAATCAGGGAGGCGGTATCTTCTTTGGAATAGAAAATGTTGGCGTCGACAAAGCCGATCACCTTGGCCCCGCCGTCCAGGGAGAAGGTATTGACCCGCTCGATGGCCTCATGGGCGTTGTCGTCCGTCCCGTCCAGTTCCTCCAGGCAAAAGCTCCTCCGGTTTTCGGGAACGATGGCGGCGACCAGTTCGGCGTAAACGGATTTGTACAGGTACTCTTCGCCGTAAATGAGGTAAACCGGCGCGGGAGAGAAGTCGGCGGTGATATGGGGCTTGAACTGTTTGTAGGAGATTTCGGTCATTACCCGTTGTCGCGCTTGTTACGGATGGCGATGATCGTCAGGCAGACGGCGGCAAAAGCGGCCATGGTCAGGCCGATGGTCTGGGAGGTGGACAGAAAGTCGACCACGGGCGCGCCTCTTTCGTCGCCCCGGAAGATTTCGACAAACGTGCGGAACAGTCCGTAGATCATAAGATAGATGAAAATCAATCTTCCGGAAAAACGGCCGGTGCGGCTTAACCGCAGCAGGATCAGAAAGATCAGGAAATTACCCAGTGAGCAGTATAGCTGCGTGGGATGAAGGGGAACGCAGACGGGTTGGGCCAACGTCTCATGATGGCAGAAGGAGACGGCCCAGGGAAGGCCGCTGGGCTTGCCGTAGCAGCATCCGGCGAAAAAGCAGCCGATTCTGGCCACCCCGTGGGCCAGGGGCATGCCCATGCCGATCATATCCATGATTTTGCCCGCCGGCAGTTTCTTGTATCGGATATAGACCGCGACGAAAACAAGACCGGTCAGAAATCCGCCGTAGAACACCAGACCGCCATTCCAGATGCGGAAGATTTCAAGCGGATCGGCGATAAAGGTCGGCAGGCTGAGCAGCACGTAAAATAATCTGGCGCCCACCAGCCCGGCGATGATGCTGTAGAAAAAAAGGTCGGAGATCTGGTCCGTGGGGAGTTCCCACTTTCTGGTCTGGTAAAGGATGAACCAGAGGCCGGCCATCATGGCCAGGGCCGCGAAAAATCCGTAGGTGTATACGGTAAAACCGCCGATTCTGAAGAGAACGGGATGCATGTCAGACCGGTACCTTCTTGAAAATGATGTAATACAGCAGCACGGCCATGCCGACGGATATGGCGCTGTCCGCCAGGTTGAAGGCGGGCCAGTGCAGGCCGCTGACATGGAAATCCAGAAAATCAACGACCGCGCCCTTGCGGATTCGGTCCGCCAGGTTACCCAGGGCACCCCCGAAAATCATGGCCAGGGCGGTCAGCAGAAAGGGATGCCGCCGGGGTGTCCGGACATACAGATAGAGAATGAACCCCGTGGCCACCAGGGAAACGAGAATAAACAGCAGCGAGCGGACCACCTGAGACTGGCCGGCCATGAAACCGAAGGCGCCGCCGGGGTTGAGGATATGGGTGATGCTGAAGAACCCCGGGATGACGGTGATGGTCTGGTGCAGGCAGACCTGCTGGATGATCAGGTATTTGCTCGCCTGGTCCAGCGCCGCCGTCAAACCGGCAACAATGACGATGATGAGGCGTTTGGCTAAGGCTGATGGCTCCGGCCCGGTCGACATGTCTTGTTCGGCTCCTGATTTTTCAGATTCTGGCCAGGGCGTCCCGGCATCGCCGGCAGATGGCCGGATGGGTTTGGTCCGCGCCGACGGTTTCATCATGCACCCAGCAGCGTTCGCATTTGGTCCCCGGGGCCTGGCCGACCGCGATGGTCAGACCCTCAATTTCACGGCTTTCGTAAGCACCGGTCGTTTTATCCCCGGACTTGAGCAGGACGCTGGAAACGATGAACAACTGTCTCGACTCGCCGGCGTACCTGGTCAGCACCCGGGCCGGTTCACCTTCGGCGCTGATGATCACTTGGGCGTCCAGGGGGTGGCCGATGCTTTTTGCGGCCCGGGCCGTTTCCAGCGCCCGGGTGACTTCCCCGCGGATTTTCAGCAGCAACTTCCATTCCTCGGCCAGTTCCCGGTCTTCCCAGGCGGCGTCGGCTTCGGGCAGGGATGACAGGTGAATGCTGTCGACGCTTTCCTGCTCACGGGGCAGATAGCGCCAGACCTCTTCGGCGGTAAAGGGGAGGATCGGCGCCATGAGTCGGGCCAGGCTGCTGGCAATGGTAAACATGACGGTTTGAGCGCTGCGCCGGCCGGGATCGGTCGGTGACGCCGTGTAAAGCTGATCCTTCATGATATCCAGGTAAAAGGCGGACAGGTCCACCGTGCAGAAATTATAGAGCCGGTGATAGACGACATGAAACTCGCAGGTTTCATAGGCTTCCCGCAGGGTTTTGATCAACTGCGCCAGGGAAAACAGCATGAACCGGTCGACGGCGGTCATCCGTTCCAGGGGAACGGCATCCGCGGCCGGCGAGAAGTCGTTCAGGTTGCCGAGCAGAAAGCGGCAGGTGTTGCGGATTTTTTTATAGGCCTCGCTGAGCTGGTTGATGATGTTGTCGGATATGCGGATGTCTTCCCGGTAATCGGAAGCGGCCGCCCACAGCCGCAGGATTTCGGCTCCGTACTTGCTGATGACCTTGTCCGGCGCGACGACGTTGCCCACCGACTTGGACATTTTTTTTCCGGCGCCGTCGACCACGAAGCCGTGGGTCAGGACAGCGCGGTACGGGGACGCCCCCCGGGTGCCGACCGCCGTCAGCAGGGAACTGTGAAACCATCCCCGGTGCTGGTCGCTGCCTTCCAGGTACAGGTCGGCGGGCCAGCCCAGGCTGTCCCGCATCTCCAGGACCGCGGCGTGACTGACGCCGGAATCAAACCAGACATCGAGGATATCGGTTTCCTTGATCAGGTCTTGGCCGCCGCAGGACGGGCAGACGGCATCGGCGCCGATAAAGGTTTCCGCCGGCTCCTCGAACCAGGCATCCGAGCCGCGTTCTTTGAACAGGTCGAAGATTTTCCGCTGGATGGTTTCGTTCATGAGCACGGCGCCGCATTTTTCACAGAAGAACACGGTGATGGGCACGCCCCAGGAACGCTGGCGGGAAATACACCAGTCCGGCCGGTTCTCGATCATGCCGTAGATCCGTTCCCGGCCCCAGGCGGGGATCCATTTGACCTTGTCGATTTCCGCCAGGGCCTTTTTCCGCAGGTCGTTTTTCTCCATGGAGACAAACCACTGGGCCGTGGCCCGGAAGATGACCGGCCGCTTGCAGCGCCAGCAGTGCGGGTAGGAATGGGTGAAGGTGTCCTGCTTGAGCAGGGCGTTTTTTTCCGCCAGCCGCTCCATGATGGCGGCGTTGGCGTCAAACACGAACTGGCCGGCGAAAAGCTCCACGTCCGGCGTAAAGCGGCCGCCGTCGTCCACCGGGGAGTAGATGTCCAGGCCGTAGGCCAGGGCCGCTTCGTAGTCCTCGGCGCCGTGCCCGGGAGCGGTATGGACGCAGCCGGTGCCGGCTTCCAGGGTGACGTGATGCCCGAGAACGACGGTGGCGGCCCGGTCGTAAAGAGGATGGGAAAAGCGCCGTTTTTCCAGCAGCGTCCCCGGGAAACGTTTAAGTAAGGTATGGCCGGTGATGCCGAAGGCGGCCAGGCAGCGGTCGACCAGTTCGGCGGCCAGGATCAGCACGCCGTGGTCCGGGGTCTCCACGGCCGCGTATTCGAATTCCGGATGCAGGGCCACGGCCAGGTTGGCCGGCAGGGTCCAGGGCGTGGTGGTCCAGATGACGATGGCCACCGGTTTTCCGGCTAGTTCCGGGATCAGGTCCGACAGGTCGTCTCTGGCCGGGAATTTGACGTAGATGGACGGCGAGGGCGCGTCGGCGTATTCGATTTCCGCTTCGGCCAGGGCCGTCCGGCAACTGCAGCACCAGTGGATCGGCTTTTTGCTCCGGGCCAGGCTGCCGTTGATGGCGAACTGGCAGCATTCCCGGGCGATGACGGCCTCATACTCGTTGTTCATGGTCAGGTAAGGGTTGTCCCAGTCGCCCATGACGCCCAGCCGTTTGAACTCCTCCCGCTGGATGTCGACATGCTTCCGGGCGTAGCGGCGGCAGATGTCCCTTTTTTCCACCTGGGACAGGCTGTTCTTTTTCGCCCCCAGTTCCTTGTCGACGTTGTGCTCGATGGGCAGGCCGTGGCAGTCCCAGCCCGGAATATAGTCCACGTCGTACCCGGTCATGCGGCGGCTGCGGGCGATGAAATCCTTTAAAATCTTGTTTAAGGCGTGTCCGATATGAATCCGGCCGTTGGCGTAGGGCGGGCCGTCGTGCAGGATGAACTTAGGCTTGTTGCGGGAAGCGGCTTTCGTCTTTTCATACAGGTTTTCAACTTCCCACTGCTTTAACTGCTCCGGTTCACGCTGGACCAGAGAGGCCTTCATCGGAAACGACGTCGAGGGCAGGTTCAGCGTTTTCTTGTAATCCATGATTTCCTCCGGTCATAAGGATATAAACTCGCCCTATCTAAAGCGGAAAGCCCTTTGGTGTCAAGCAAATATATCGGCCCGCGGGCCTTGGCTGGACGGCCGAACCGCCCCTGTCGCCCCGGCCGAAGCGTATTCTTATGGCTGCTCTTTTCCGTGCCGCCGGAGGGTCAGCATGACGTTGGCGAAAAAGATCAGCAGCGCCCCGATCCAGCCCCCAACGGAAAGGACCGGATCACCGGCCACCCAGGGGCCGAGGATCGCCGCCATCAGGATTCGGGACGACGAGATGACGCTCCCCTCCACAGCCGTCACATACCGAAATCCGAAGGTCAGCAGGTACTGCCCGGCGGTGCCGAACAGGGAACAAATCATCAGGAAGTAGAATTCATTTTTATCGGGCAGAAATATTTTTTCGTGAAACACGCCGTACATGATGACGCAGCCGATGCCGAACATGTAAAACAGGACGGTTTCAGAATCATGATACTGGCGGCTCAGGTTCAGATAAAGGATCGCCAGGGCCGAGGTGATGCCGGAGGCAACCCCCCAGAGGCTGGTCGTCGGGGTTTTCAGGCCCGGGGAGAGAATAAGCCAGATCCCCGCGAACGCGATCACGACCATGGCGATCATGGGGATATCCCGCTGCTCCTTTAAGAAAAACCAGGAGAATACGGTTAAAAAAACGGGATAGGTCATGTTCATGATATTGCCCTCGGCCACGGACGTGGTCTCCACCGCCTTGTAAAAGCAGTAGACGGCGATACAGTTGTAAACCGCTCTTCCCAGGAGCAGGCTGTATTTGCGGGGAACCGGTCCCTGCCGGCGGATGACCATGACGGTGCTGATAACCAAAAACCCCAGCAGAAAGCGGAAAAAACTGAAGTAGGAAGCGTCGATGACCGTTTCGGCGGCGGCCCACCGGATGACGGCCGTGGCGAAATAAAAACAGATGGCCGAGGCAAAGACGCAGGTATATCCCAGCCACCCGACGGCGCGAGGGGACAGTCGATGGGATAAAGAGAGATGAACGCCGGGTTTCATGGGACGTCGCTCACAAAAGACTTTTTTACGATCGCATCATTGTTGATAAAGTCGTAAAAGCTGGCATGGCCATGTCATTAATAAAAAAGCGCTCCAGCCGGTTTTTTATCGGCGGCATGGAGCGCTTTTATTGATCGCGGAGATCGCTGCTCCGGTTTAGAACATGTAGCTGGCCTTGGCGACCGTCAGGGTCCAGTGCTGTTTTAAATCATCGTTATCCTCCGGATTCAGGTAGGCCGCTCCGTCCATGAAGTGTTCTTCCAGCTTGAAGGCCCAGTTGGCGGTAACATCGAACCGCAGGGTTACGCAAATGTCCTTGAGCCAGGCCTGGTAATCTTCTTTGCCGGCCGCCTCAAGATCGTCACCGTCCTTGTCGTTCTTGTCCGGATAGGCCGCGGAATAGTAACCGCCCAGCTGGAACCAGTCGCAGAAGCGGTAGGCCGCGGCGACATAATAGCCCAGGGATTCCCGCTCGGTGGTCATGGAATCGGTCCAGCCGCTGCCCAGGACATTGACGGTGGTGGTGGTGGTCGGAGGCCCGGCCGCCGGAATGACGGTGGTGTCCGTGGTGGCGATAACGTCACCGGTGGAGTTAATGGTAATCTCCTGTTTCTGGTCCTGATGAAAACATTCACCGGACAGTTCCAGGTTTTTCCAGGTATATTTAATGTAATAATTCGTCTGCTCCCATTCCTTGAATTTTGTTTCCAGCCGGTCCCCGGCATTGACCGCCATGGTGGTCACGGTGGCGGTCACGGTGGTGGCGCCGGAAACGGGATCAAAGACGGTGTTGACATTGACCAGGGGCGGTCCGCCCAGGGTGTCCTCCGTGAAATGAGAATCCATGGACATATCCGCGTCGTTGTAAGATCCGCCGATGACCAGTCCCTCCAGGGGGGCGGCCCACTCCAGGTTGAAGACGGAACGGCTGTCCACATCATAATCATCGGTTTTGTCCGGGACAAAGGTGCTCACGTCTTCGATATACAGGGTCATGGCGCTGTCCCGGTCCGGGTTCAGGTCCTGGGTTCCATATTGAATTTCATAGGAAAAGCTGCCCACCCCATCGGCCGGAACGGTGCCGTAGAGATCGCCGCCGTCAATTGACAGGGAGGGATCCCGGAAGTATTCCAGATAAACGCTCTGGGGGAGCAATGCCCAGGGCCGGACCATGTCGATGTCCCTGGTGTCGTTGTAAAGGCCGGTTTTCATTTTCATCCTTCCGGCCTTGGCCCCCAGCCATGGCTTCCAGCGGTAGTTAAGCATGGCCCAGTCCAGTTTGACCTCCTGATTTTCAGCCTTGCCCAGATCCTTGGCAAAGAGCTGGAATCCGGCCGACAGTCCCGGGGTTAACCATTTGTTATAGTTAATGCCCATTTCCATGTATTCCATGGTGCCGTCTTCGGTATCGTGGGCCAGGAAATTATTGTCGCTGCTGTTTAAGTATCCCTGAGATATAAAGCCGTGAAGTTCGCCACCGGACAGTTCCACCGCGCCAGTGTTGGCAGCCATTCCCAGGCAGATGAACAGTATAAAAAGAATTTTTTTCATGGTGGCCTCCTTTTACTTGTCTGTAACCTGAAGCGTTTTGGTTCCGGCCGCCGTGGTGGAAGAGGAAATATAACCGATGGCGCCTTCCGTTCCGGCAACGTACTCGATCAGCTTCTGTTCATTGTCGAATGCAGGCGGCTGAATGCCCTGTCCGGTAAAGACCATTTTCCGCCAGTAGGTCTGGAACTGGCTGGGGGTCTTGTCAAGATAGCCGCCGACAAACCGGTCATGCGTCTCCCCTTCCGTCAGCAGGGCGCTTTTGACCGGCCGGCCATCGCCCCAGGTCACCTGCTGGCCCGTGAAAAGTTTTTTCAAGGTGTTTTTGTCAATGGCGGTAACGGTTACGGACGGGTTGGCGATAACGGAAATGCCGGTCGGAATGTTTTCCTGGCTGAAGCCGCTGCCGGACAACAGCAATAAAACCGTCGCTGTCCAGGCCAGGAATAAACCTCGTCTTCTGATGGGGTCCATTTCTTCCTCCTCCTTTACGCTTGATGATCGATGATGTCAGTACACCTCTATTCCCTGCGCATCAGCAGGAAATATGATTTCAATGGATAAGGTAAGAATGAAAAATAAATGATAATTGTTTATTTTTATTATAATTTTTATATCGCATTCAACGCCGTCCGTCAACAGTATATTCACCCGTTGTTGTTTTTCATCCGCTTGAGTCCCTGCAGGCGGACTGGCGGCCCGCCGGAAAGGGAAATGACCGGGCTGGAATCCGGTGGATGATTTTTAGTTTTTCCGGTTCTTATCGATGATCAGCGGGTATGGCTGTCCGATGCGGCCGGCACACCTGGTGCCGTCGATGGGTGGATGTATATTGGGGGGATAGGCATATCGTCGTTGCTGACATGCGAAATATCGGGTTAATAGTCCCTCCGGCGGAAGGGGCGTTTTTTTCGCTTTTTTCCACCGGGATCCGCCGGCCGGACTTTCATATAACTGCCATCGACGAGGTTCCCGTTCAGTGCTTTTATGGCCTGATCCGCTTCGGAGTTGCTGGGCATTTCGATAAAGCCGAACCCCTTCGATCTGCCGGACATTCTGTCTTTGATCAACTTAACGCTTTCGATGGTTCCGAATGCCGCGAACAAAGATGTCAGCTTTTCCTCGGTGACGCTGTCAGACAAATTCCCGAGATAAATATTCATGGTGGAATGCCTTTCGCTGGTAAGTTGTTTTATGCTTTTGCAGGGGGGCGCGGATTGGACCCGCTGTTGATGATTTTTGCGCGGATTTTTGCCGGAATCGATAACCGGCGGCGGGGGGCGGCCTTTCTTCAAGGCGCCATACTGAAAAAAAGGACACGGCTCCGGTTGTGGAGCCGTGTCCTTTTTTATTGAAAACTTAAATTACCGTAACATTGATAGCGGCCGGACCTTTTTTCCCCTGCTCAAGGTCAAAGGAAACCCGATCACCTTCTTTGAGGCTTTTAAAACCGCTGGCGTTGATTCCGGAATGGTGAACGAAAACATCGGGCCCGTTTTCCTGTTCAATAAAACCGAACCCTTTTTGATCGTTGAACCATTTGACTGTTCCATTGCTCATGCTGATTCCTCCTTTCTATAAAGTAATGCTCAAGATTTTACACTGGAGGATCCAACAGGCTGGAAAGAAAAGTTCCTTCAGAGAAAAACCGCTTCGCCAATATCAGCGAAGCCAAGTTGATTTTTTGCAAATTAACATACTTTTCGGGAAAAGCAAGTATTTTTTTTATTTCCCGGTCAGAATGATCAGGGCTCGCCGGTCTCCCAGAACGGGCAGGGCGTATTCATGGATGTCAATGGAGAACAGGTCCGCCGCTTTAACGGATTTTCCGTCCATGGACAGGGCCAGGTCGTTCAAGCCGGCGATTTCACTGCCGGCGTGTTTTCCCTTCATGGCAATCAGGCGTCCGCCCGGCCGGACCAGGCCATGGGACAGGGAAACAAATGCGGGCAGGGAATCAAAGGCCCGGCAGATCACGGTGTCAAAGGCCTGCCGGAAGGCCGGTTCATTTGACAGGGTTTCAGCCCGGCCGTGAAAAACGGTGGCATTGGTCAGGTCCAGTTGCCGGATCACCTGCCGGACGAAAGTGACTTTTTTCAGGGTGGCGTCGAGCAGGGAGACCGCCAGAGACGGAATGAAGGCCGCCAGCGGTATACCCGGAAAACCGCCGCCGGTGCCGATGTCCAGCAGAGCGGTGGCGTGAGGGATATACGTTGAGGGGGCCAGGGAATCCAGAAAATGCTTGACCGCCATTTCAATCGGGTCGGTGATGGCGGTGAGATTGATTTTCGCGTTCCAGCGGAGCAGTTCACCGGCGTGAAGGGCGAACCGGCGGGTCTGGGCCGCCGTGACGGGCAGTCCCATTACGGCGGCTTGCTCAAGGATGAATGCCTGCCACTCATCCCAGTCGGGAACGTTCATTTTTATTCACCGAAATGATCGTGGAACGAACAGAAGGCGGTTACCGCAATGCTCACCGCTCGAAATCCATGGTAATGGTAATTTCGTTGCCGCTTTCCCGCGCGAACTTGGCGTTGGGGTACCGTTTCTTGAAAATATGGAGCATGGCCGTATTGTCCGCCAGAACGGTGGCGGTAAAACCGATATAGCCGTTTTCAATGGCGATCTTTTCCAGTTGCTCCAGCAGGTAGGAGGTGATGCCCAGGCCCTGGTAATCTTCACGGACTACGAAGGCGACTTCGGCTCTGGTGTCGTCGTCTCCTCTGGCGTAGGAGGCGATGGCCATGAATTCCTTGCGGCCTTTGGTCCGGACCAGCCCGACCAGGGACATGTTTTTGCGATAATCCACCGCTGACCACTGCTTCTGCAGCATGGCATGGGAGAAAATGCGCTTTTTATGGAAAAACCGGTAATAGATGGTTTCGCCTTTGAGGGAGTAGTAGAAGTTCCGGTAGGAAAATTCATCCGACGGCAGCACCGGCCGCACTTCAATGGTCCGTCCGTCTTTAAGCTTCAGGGTACTCTTGTAATCCTCCAGAAAAATCAGGTCTTCCTGAATCGGGGGCAACTGATCGGGAAATATGTAATGATGCCTCTTGGCGACGTTGATCAAGTCTGCCCGGAATTTGGGATGGGCGATCTGGGCCAGTTCCATGGTCCGTTGATAGATGCCCTTGCCCTGAAGCTCGGCGATGCCGTATTCGGTCACGACAAAATTGATATCGCCGCGGGTGGTGGCCACGCCGGCGCCTTCGCTCAAGTGGGAGACGATACGCGAGACCTGACCTTTCTGGGCCGTCGAGGGCAGGGCGATGATGGAAAAACCGCCCCGGGACATGGCACTGCCCCGCAGGAAATCGACCTGGTCGCCGATGCCGCTGTAGAACCGGTATCCCATGGAGTCGGAGCAGACCTGACCCGTCAGGTCCACTTCCAGGGCCGAACTGATGGATACCAGGTTGTCATTGCGGGCGATGACGGTGGGGTCGTTGACGAACTCCGACGAGCGGAAGATGAAGGCCGGGTTTTTGTTCACATACTCGTAGAGTTCCGGTGTCCCCATGCACAGTGAAGCCACGGCCCGTCCCGGCAGCAGTGTTTTTTTCCGGTTGGTAATGACTTTCTGCTCGAAAAGAGGGATCATGCCGTCGGTGATGAGCTGCGTGTGCAGTCCCAGGTCTTTTTTGTTGGCCAGGTGTTTGAGAATGTAGTTGGGCAACTGGCCGAACCCGATCTGCAGAGTGGCGCCGTCCGGGACCAGCTGGGAAACATAAAAGCCGATGCGCTGCGACACGACGTTGTCGGGAATATCCCGGAAACCCACCACCAGGGGTTCATCATGCAGGACCAGGTAGTCGATGTCATCCACGTGGATAAAACCGTCACCAAAGGTCATGGGCATGTTTTGGTTGACCTGGGCGATGACCAGTTTGGCGTTTTCCGTACCGGCCTTGGTGATGTCCACGGAAACCCCCAGGCTGCAGTAGCCGAATTTGTCCGGCGGGCTGACCTGGATCAGGGCCACGTCCAGCCCGATGGCGCCTCGGGAAAACAGGCCGGGAATCTGGGAAAGATAGGCGGGAATATATTCGATTTTACCGTTGAACGCGGCCTGGCGCATGTCCCGGCTGATGAAAAAAAGTTTGAGGAAAAATCTTCTTAAAAAAGAGGGGTCTTCGACAAACTGGGCGAAGGTCGAGGACAGCATCTGGTAGACCATGATGTCCTGGATCGTTTCTTCGCCGACCATGGTCTTGATCAGCAGCTGGGGCTCCCCGCAGCCGGTACCGACAAAGACCCTGTCACCGCTTCTGATTTTAGAGATCGCCTCTTCGGCGACGACGATTTTTCCGCTGCAGTGGTCGTTCAGCCAGTCTTTATACATGATTCATATCCGATATTGTTTATGGCAACGGTAAAGCAAATCATGACTTTCCGGCCATGTCAACCATTATCCCTTAAGACGGCCGGCGGGCTGACGATAGCGTCCGGCGGCCGAACATAAACCGGCGTGAAACCGTCCAGTGATTCTGTATCGTTGTCTCGAAGCCGCCGGAGACCCAGGTGGGCGACCGTTTCCGGCCGGATGTCGTTCTGAAAGGGAAGGGCGAACCGGGCTTCGCTGCCGGCGATGCTTTCAATCACCGACCGGTAAACGCCGGCGCCGGTCCCGACAAACAGGCAGGGCCCGCTGAACCGCGCGGCGGCCTCTTCCGGGGGGATTACCACCTCTCCCGTGAGCGGTTCCAGGGCGTTGTCCCGGAAACGATACCAGCAGGCGTAAACCTGGCCCTTGCGGGCGTCGATCAGGGCGCAGACGGGGAAAACGCAGCCGGAAAACGGGTAGGCCAGGGCCTCCAGGCTGGAAACACTGGTCACGGGTTTTCCGCCGGCCGCCGCCAGCCCCTTGATGGTGCTGATGCCGATGCGCAAACCGGTAAAACTTCCCGGGCCCCGCACCGCCGCGAATCCGTCCAGGTCGGCCACCGTCAGGCGACATGAATTCAACGTCCGGTCGATGAGGGGAAGCAGTTGACGGGCATGGGTTTCCCCGCTGTTGATGACGGCGTGGGCGGACACGGTCCCCTCGTCCACCACGGCCACTCCGCAGGCCGGCGTGGCGGTATTGACGGCCAGGATTCTCATCTGGACTTTTTCCCGGCGGCCTTCTTCCGGGGCGTTTTTTTCCCGGCCTGTTTTTTTATGGCGTTCTTTTTCCCGGCCGGTTTTCCGGGTTTGATTTTCAGCGCGACGGGGAGAACCTTGTCCATGGAATCCACAAAGATAAAATTCACTTTCCGCTTGACCTCGCCGGGGATTTCCGAGATGTCCTTGCGGTTTTTTTCCGGAACGATAATGGTTTTTATCCCCGCCCTCAAAGCGCCCAGGGCCTTTTCCTTTAATCCGCCCACGGGCAGCACCCGGCCGCGCAGGGTGATCTCTCCGGTCATGGCCACGTCGCTGTTGACCGGCGATCCGGTCAGCATGGAGATCAGCGCGGAGGCGATGGCCACGCCGGCGGAAGGCCCGTCCTTGGGGATGGACCCGGCCGGGACATGGATATGGATATCGGTATTGTCCAGGACGGCGGGTTTGAGGCCGAATTTTTTCAGGTTCGCCCGGGCGTATGTCAGGGCCGCCCGGGCCGACTCCTGCATGATTTCACCCAGCTGGCCGGTCAGAATCAGTTCCCCCTTGCCCGGGAAGAAGGACACTTCCACGTACATGGCCTCCCCGCCGGTCTGGGTCCAGGCCAGGCCGGTGGACAGGCCGACCTGGCTTTCTTCCTTGTCCATTTCGGGAATGAACCGGGGGATGCCGAGGTACTTGTTCAGGTTGGCGGCGGTAACGGTCTGGGAGGTCTTTTCCCCTTCGGCTATTTTCCGGGCAATCTTGCGGCAGACCGTGCCCAGTTCCCGTTCCAGGTTTCGCAGGCCGGCCTCGGCGGTGAAATTATTGATGATCTTCAGAATGGCCGATCCGCTGATGGATACCTGCTTATCCTTGAGGCCGTTTTCCTTGAGTTGCCGCGGCAGCAGGTATTTTTCGGCGATCTTCTTTTTCTCTTCCTCGGTGTATCCCGGGATGTTGATGATTTCCATGCGGTCATAGAGGGCGTGCGGAATGCCGTCGGGCTGGTTGGCCGTCAGGATGAACAGCACCTTGGAAAGATCAAAGGCGATATTAAGATAGTGATCGGAAAACTCCGTGTTCTGTTCCGGGTCCAGGGCCTCCAGCAGGGCGGCCGATGGATCTCCCCGGAAATCGGAGCCCAGCTTGTCGATTTCATCCATGATAAATACCGGGTTCTTCGAACCGCCCTGTTTCAGTCCCTGGATGATGCGGCCGGGCAGGGCGCCGATGTATGTCCGGCGGTGGCCGCGGATTTCGGCTTCGTCGCGGATGCCGCCCAGGGAAACGCGCACGAACTTGCGGCCCATGGCCCGGGCGATGGATTTGCCCAGGGAGGTTTTGCCCACTCCGGGAGCGCCGATAAAACAGAGAATCGGGCCTTTCATTTCCGGATTGAGTTTTCTCACGCTCAGGTATTCGAGGATGCGGTCCTTGACGTTGTTCAGTCCGTAGTGATCCTCATCCAGGATGGCCTTGGCCTTTTTGATGTCCAGGACGTCCTTGGTGGTATGGTGCCAGGGGATATCCGCCATCCAGTCCAGATAGGTCCTGACAATGGACGCCTCCGAAGAGTCGGGATGCATCTGGCCCAGGCGCTTGAGCTGGCGGTCGGCCTCGGCCCGGGCGTGCTTGGGCATGCGGGCTTTTTTGATGCGCTCGGCGTATTCATTGATTTCAATGGTCCGTTCATCCGTCTCTCCCAGTTCCTTGTTGATGGCGCGCATCTGTTCCCTCAGGTAGTAATCCCGCTGGGTCTTGAAAATCTCGTCTTTGACGTTGGAGTGAATCCGGGCCTGAATGGTGGACAGGTCGATTTCGCGGGAGAGGGTTTCATTGATCCGGGTCAACCGTTGAATGGGATCGATGGTCTCCAGAAGCTCCTGGGCCTCTTCGATTTTCAGCTTCAGGTTGGAGGCGATCAGATCGGCCAATTTGCCGGGATCGTCCATGCTTTCCAGGATGCCGTCGATTTCGGCGGACATTTCGCCGCGCAGGGTCAGGATTTTTTCGCATTGCTCCCGAACGGTGCGCATCAATGCCTCGGCCTGGATGTCGATATTTTCAAGGGGCGTTTCCTTGATGAGTTCGACCTTGACCCAGTAACCCGGCGGCGCTTCCACGTACTCGGTGATTTTTGCTTTGGCAATGCCCTGGACCAGGGTTTTCAGGTGGCCGTCGGGCAGTTTGAGCATGCGCAGGATTTTTCCGACGGTGCCGACCCGGTAGATGCTGTCCGGCGTGGGAACTTCGTCGGCCGGGTCTTTCTGGGAAACCAGCAGCAGGTATTTGCTGGGAGTGGCCATGGCAGCCTCCACCGAGGCGATGGACCGCTCCCGCCCGATAAACAGCGGCAGAACCATGTCAGTGAAGATCACCACGTCCCGTATCGGCAAAAGCGGCAGTTTTTCCGGAACATCCGGGTCCAGATCCTGTTCTTCAAGTATATTGATGAGGTCGTCTTTGTCGGTTTCACCCATGGTTTTCATTCCTTTACGGTCATTTTTGAAAAATAATATAATGCTTCTTTACCTTTTTACAACCGACTTTACCACCAATATCTCCCGGCGTTTCAACAAATTTGCGTTGCGGCTGGGGGTCAGTCTGTGAAAAAAAGGTTAAGTGTTTGAATAAAAGGGGCATTAAGCTGTTCTTGTCGGGCCGTAACACCGGCGCCGGCCCTGAAAAAGCAATTTTGGCTGCTTTGTTCCGCCGGTCTTGCTTTTTAAGCGGTAACCCCGTAGTATCAAAATCCATGCGGAGGTTTGGCCATAAATATGATTAACATTCCGGAATCTATTGTAAAAATTTTTGTTTTCGTGTGGGGAGCCTGCCTGGGCAGTTTTCTGAACGTCTGTATTTACCGGCTGCCCCTGGGAAAATCGATTGTCTTCCCGCCTTCGTCCTGCCCCCAGTGTGAGCGGCGAATCAGGCCCTGGGACAATATTCCGGTGATCAGCTGGCTGCTGCTCGGCGGCCGCTGCCGGAGCTGCGGTCTGAATATTCCCTTCCGGTACTGGCTGGTCGAGGTCATGACCGGCCTGGCGGCCCTGGCTGTTTACGCCCGGTTCGGTCTGACGGCGGCGGGCGTCTTTCTTTTCGCCTTTGTCGCCGCCCTGATCGTGGTCATTTTTATTGATATCGATTACCGCATCATACCCGACGGCATCACCCTTCCCGGCATTGTCATCTGTTTCCTGGCGGCGGTTTTTATCGGGAAAATGCCCTGGACCGAACCGCTTCTGGGGATCCTGGCCGGCGGCGGCAGCCTGTATCTGGTGGCCCTGGTTTATAAACTGCTGACCGGGACGGACGGCATGGGCATGGGTGATGTCAAGCTGCTGGCCATGATCGGCGCCTGGTGCGGCTGGGTGGGCGTGCTGTTTATCATCCTGGTCAGCTCCGCGGCCGGTACCCTGGCGGGACTGATGACCATGGCCGTTTACCGGAAAAACCTGATGAAACTGGCCCTGCCCTATGGTCCGTTCCTGGCCCTGGGGGCGATACTGTACGTTTTCTACGGGCCGGAAATAATATGGTGGTACTTCGGGATGATGGGGTATTAAACCTTTGGCTTTCAATCCCTAGGCCGGGCATAATCCCGGGGGTAAGTTACTGGAGGAAAGATGGACTCATTAACGGCTTTATCCGTCCTGGATGGCCGCTACGCGGCCATGACCACGGATCTGACGGATATTTTTTCCGAGGCCGGGCTGATCCGGAACCGGGTGACGGTGGAACTGCAATGGCTCAAGTTTCTGGGCCGCGATCTGCGCCTGTTCGACCTGTCGGCCGAAGACGCGGAAAAAATCGACGCCATCGGCCGGGCCTTTGATGTCAATCGGGCCCGGGCCGTCAAGGATATCGAAAAGACGACCAATCACGACGTCAAGGCCGTGGAATATTACATCAAGGGCGAACTCGAGACCGCCGGCCTGGGCGCCGTCAAGGAGTGGACCCATTTTGCCTGCACCTCCGAGGATATCAATAACTCAGCCTATGCCCTGATGATCCGGCAGGGCCGGACCGTCGTGGCCGGGGCCCTGGCCGCGCTGCTCAAGGTCGTGGAGGATATGGCCACGGCCCATAAGGCGGTGCCCATGATGGCCCGGACCCACGGTCAGCCGGCCACACCCACCACCGTGGGCAAGGAGTTTGTCAATTTCGCCTGGCGGCTGTCCCGGGAACTGGAAAAGTTTCTGGCTGCCGAGATCCAGGCCAAGCTCAACGGCGCCTCCGGCAATTTCAACGCCCACCTGGCGGCCTTTCCCGATATCGACTGGATCGCCGCCTCCAGGCGGTTTATCGCCGACTATCTGGGCGCGGCGCCCCTGCTGTTCACCACCCAGATCAACCCCTATCATTATATATCCGAGCTGCTTCAGATCATGATCCGTTTTTCCGGCGCCCTGATCGATCTGGACCGGGACATGTGGGGATATATTTCATTGGGCTATTTCACCCAGAAGCTCAAACCCGGTGAAGTGGGTTCATCGACCATGCCCCACAAGGTCAACCCTATTGACTTTGAGAACAGCGAGGGCAACCTGGGTGTGGCCATTTCTCTGATGTCCCACCTGTCCGTCAAGCTGTTGCACTCCCGCTTCCAGCGGGACCTGACCGACAGTACGGTCCTGCGGAACATGGGTGCCGTCTTCGGCTATGTGCTCATCGGCATCAAAAACTGCCTCAAGGGGATGGGTAAGCTGGCCGTCAACCGCGCGGCCATTCAGGCGGACCTGGACAACAATCCGGCCCTGCTGGCCGAACCCATCCAGACGGTGATGCGCATGTGCGGCGAAGCGGACCCGTATGAAAAGCTCAAGGCCCTGACCCGGGGGAAAACCATATCCTCGGCTGATCTCTGCCGGCTGGTCGATTCCCTGGAAAAGGTTCCGGCCGATTGCCGGCAGCGGCTGCGGGCCCTGACCTGCGATGCCTACACCGGCGTGGCGGAACAGCTGGTGGACGCCTATTTCAGTGCCCGGCAGGGCAAAGATGACGGACGATAGCCCCCATTCCGGAACAGCGATCTTCAAAAAAACTTGCAAAATGCGATTGGCGCGCATAGACTTTCAAAAATTTTATCGACCTGCCGGTCGATAATATCGGGCGGGGAAAGCGGACTGATGCCGCGCGGTTGTTTTTCAGATTTGTTTATTCCAATCCGGATGGTGGTCGACATCCGGATTTATTTTACTGGCCGGGATATTTGACATAACGGATTCAATATCCGGTCTCGTCATGGAAAAAAGTTCAGAGGAGAAAAAAATGAAACGTACCCTGATCAGAGGTACCGGGCGGTATCTGCCCGAGCGGTTGGTGACCAACGAAGACATGACGCAATGGATGGATACCTCGGATGAGTGGATCCGCAAACGGACCGGCATCGAACAGCGTTACTGGATCAAGCCCGAGGGCGAGACCGGCGCCTCCGATCTGGGGTTGTACGCTTCTAATATCGCCCTGGAGAAGGCCGGCTGGACCGCCAAAGATCTGGACCTGATCATTTTTGCCACCTTGAGCCCGGACATCACTTTCCCGGGATCGGGCTGCCTGCTCCAGCACAAGCTGGGCCTGACCGACACCCCGGCCCTGGATATCCGGCAGCAGTGTACCGGCTTTATTTACGGGCTGGCCACGGCCGATGCCTATATCCGCAGCGGGCTGGCCAACCGGATCCTCTTTGTCGGTGCCGAAGTCCACAGCACCGGCCTGGATATTTCCACCAAAGGCCGGGACGTGACCGTGATCTTCGGGGACGGCGCGGCCGCAGTCTGCCTGGAAGGGGTGGAGACCGAGGAGAATATCGGCGTTCTGGCCTCGGTCCTGCACGCCCAGGGCGAGTTCGCCGAAAGCCTGTGCGTGGAAGCGCCGGCGTCAAGAATTTATCCCAGCCGGATTGATCATCAGTTGATAGACGAAGGCCGCCATTATCCCAGGATGAACGGCAAGCTGATTTTCAAGATGGCGGTGACGAAACTGCCGGAAGTGACCCTGGAAGTCATGGCCAGAGCCGGCATGACCTCCATGGATGAAATCGATCTGATCATCCCCCATCAGGCCAACCTGCGCATCAACGAATTTTACCAGGAGATCATGAAACTGCCGGCCGGAAAGATTTACAACAACATTCAGAAGTACGGCAATACCACGGCGGCCACCATACCCCTGGCGCTTGATGAAGTGATGGAGCAGGGGCGGTATAAGAAGGGCGATACCGTGCTTTTCCTGGGATTGGGAGCGGGGGTGACCTGGGGAGCCAATCTGTACCGGCATGGGTAATTGTCGTCCTTTTCTTTGACGCAAAGAAAAGGACCAAAAGAAACATTGGCCGGCAGCTTGGCCACGCCGCGGGCGTGGCTTCCCTCGCGCGAACGATTTTTTCGGCGCGGGCAGAAACTCGCTCGGGAACCGGTTCTAAACCCTGTTTCCCGGTTGACGAAATATCACCTCTTTATCGCCTTCATCAGGGATTGGCGCTCGGACAGTCTGCCCGCTGTTTCCGAAAAAACCGTTCGCCCTCGGCGGCGCTGCAACGGGCAGGGGGGAGCATAGAGGTACTTAATAATAGAGGAAATCCGTATGCTGGAACCGGAATTCGTGGTCGCTTGGTGTCCATGTCAGGCGATTGATAGAAATGCGGGGGATTTAAATCGGGATCTGTCATAGAAGAGGAAGCAACACGTGTCTGTCCGGCAACGCAAGCACAACCATAGCGTAAAGTACACGATCAATGTTGTCCTTGTACTCCTCTTCGGGTTGTTACTGTTGCCTTGCGTATGCCCGGCGGAAGTCGCCGTTATCCCGGTCAAGTACAGTAAGAGTGCCGAACTGCTGCCCCTGGTAAAAGGCCTGCTGTCGCCACGAGGGTCAGCCACCTTCAATGAGCGCACTCATTCGCTGGTGGTGGTGGACGAACCGGAAAACATCAATGCCGTCCGCTCCTTTTTGTCCCGTCACGACGTTCCGGGCAAACAGGTGAAAATAAGAGTCCGGTTCGATTCCGACCGGTTGACCGGCCGTCAAGCCGCGTCCGGCAGCGCCAGCAGCCGGGACGGGGTGCGGATCAGCTACGGACAGAGCAGCGTCCGCGAACAGGGCGATAGCGAGTATTTTATCCTGGCCACGTCCGGCAGTCCGGCTTATATCCGAACGGCCACCGATATCCCTTATAAGGAGAGGTGGCTGACCCTGGGGCAACGGCACGCGGAAATTTCGGAAACACTGGTTTTTCAGCGGGTCGAGACCGGCATGGAGGTTACGCCAATTGTCCGGGGGGGGTACGCCGACATCACCATTACGCCGCGAATCTCCTACCTGGATGACCGGGGCGGTCAGACCGTTGTCCGCTGTACCGAAGCGTCCACGTCCGTCTCGGTGCCGCTGGGCCAGTGGACAACCATCGGCGGGACCGGTTCCTCCGAAAGCGAAGAAATGAAAGCCATCCTTGGCGGCTCGCGGGAAAATCGCAAAGCCTCGACGTCCATTTCCCTGATGGTCGAGTAAACGCATTACTTCATCAGCATTTTCAGATAACGCCGTGAGATGGGACCGACGCCGTCTTGCCGGCATTCAACCCTTGCGGAATACTGCCGGAGATGATAATTTTTTTTCAAAACGTGTCCACTGTTTTAAAGAAATCACTCCGGCATGTCACAGACACAAGACAATGATAGAAATTTTAGCGGTAAGCCGCATGAGGCCGGAGATAAGGCTGCCTCCGGTTTTCTTTATACCCTTCCGTTCCCCCTGCTTCTGTTGACAGTGATCATCATGTGCACAAGGCCGGTAATGGACGCTGATATATGGTTCCATCTGGCTTATGGAAAATATATCCTCACCAACAAGACCCTGATTCTGGACCATCGGATTTTCACCTGGACTCCCGCCAGCAACGATATCGTCTACTGCCAATGGCTTGCGCAAGCGTTTCTTTATGTCTGCTATGAGATGGGCGGCCGCGCCTTCCTGTTCGCGGTAAGGTATGCCACCTTTTTGACATACTTGATGCTTCTCTATTTTTATATCCGCAGGCATGACCTGGCTCACCAGCCGACGGCATGGCTGATCGCGTTTTTGTCTTTAATCATCAGTTCCAGCGCCATCATCATCAAACCCAATATGTTTTCCTGCATATTTATGCAGTTGTTTGTCTTGATCTGGTTTCAACTCAAGACCGCGACCGGAAAAGACGTCTGCTGGTGTTATGCCTATCCGGTTTTAACCATATTCTGGGTGAATACTCACGGCGTATGGATATTCGGATTGGCTTACTTATGCGTTATCGGTGCGGGAGAAATAATGAACATGGTTTTTTCTCCTGATAAGGCATTGAATCCAATTATCCGAAAGCATTTTTTTGTCGCCGTTATCCTCAGCGCGTTGGCGACACTGGTGAACCCTTATGGCTGGGTGTATCCTTTTCAGGTGGTTGAGTCTATGTTCAGCGCTGAGTTCAAGACCCATTTTGCCACGAATTTAGATTATGTATCATTGTATACCATGATACGTGTTTTCGGGGGATTAACGGAATACAACACGTTGTTCCTTCTTATTGTCTCGGTATTTATTTTTTTGATGCTGTTCCGGCATCAGATCAAATCCCGTTCTCTTGACTGGACCATTCTGCTGCCGTTTTTATTGTTCGCTTTCTTATATGTTTATATTTCCAGGACCATGTTCCTGTACGCTTCAGTTTTTGCTTTCAGCTCTTTTTATCTTCTCTGTCGCCGCCAAGTTGCCGGGATCTGGACGCCGGCCGGCACGACCTTCTCTCGCGTTCTTCTCTTTTTTCTGTTTGCCGGAATGCTGGTTTACTTTAATGCATTGAATATTTATTCGGGGGGAGACTGGCTGGGGTTCGGCACAGTAGATGACGCCCCGATAGAAGAAACCGGATTTCTAAAAGATCATTTCCATGGACCACGAATCGGAAATGATTATGAGAGCGGCAGCTATCTGTCCTGGATGTTATGGCCCCAAGTAAAAACCGCAATTGATTCCAGATATTTTCCATTCGAAGCGTGGTATCCTGAATATATCCGGTTCATACAGGGCGTTGACGTTAATCGGTTTTTAGAAAAGTTTGCCTGTGACCTCTGGTGTATCGGTCTTGATAAACCGGTCATTAATTATTTTTTACAGGCCCCGGACTGGGTCTTGATTTTTTACGGTTCCTGGGACGCGGTGTTTATAAAAAAAGGCAGCGATCTGATAGACGTCCGTGAAAAAACGGTTTCAACGTCAATCTTAAAAATTAAAAACACGCGCCGTCTCCTGCAACTCATCCGTTTCGCTCAACGTGTCGGGGATTTTCATGTCGCCCTGGATCTGATTGAAAACGCGCGCCTGATCAAAGGGAGATCGCAATTAAAAAGCAGATTATACGCCAGTCTAGCGGGGGAAAAATTTAAGGCGGGAGATTGGGCCGGGGCGTCTTTGTTGTTTTCCAGGGCGCTGGAAGAAGATCCGGACAACATTGATGGCCTTTATGGCCTGGGGGTGAGCAGGTTCGCTGTAGGCGACTTGTCTTCAGCGGAGCGTCATTTGGGCAGCGTCAGGAAAATGAATGCCAACTACAAAGAGGCGAATCAGTATCTGGACCGTGTTTTGAATCAGAAGCGACAGGTTCAGGAGTCTATCAGGAATATCAGTGAATCCTTGCGCCATAACCCGGGAAACGCTGATTTGTATTGTCAGCTTGGTTTACTGCACGAAATGAACGGGGATTCCGAGAAGGCTGAAGCGCATTACCAAAAAGCACTGGCGATAGATCCTGACTCTCTTGGCGTCTTGAACAGCCTGGCTTGCCTGGGCGTAAAGAAGAAACAGTACGCTCATGCCGTTGAATATTACGCAAAAATGTTTTCATTGCAGCCGGATTCACCCAGCGCGGGAAAGATATGTTATAATATCGGATGTTTATATTCTCTTCAGGGAGAAGAAGATAAGTCCGTTTACTGGTTAAAACGCGCCGTCGAAAAGGGTTATGATAATTGGAATCAGATAAAAACAGATAGTGATTTAAACAATATCAGGGGGTCCGCTGAATATCAGGATTTAGTGCGCTGTTCCGATGATCGATAGCGTTGCCGTAATAATAAAGGGCATCTCTGAAGATACCCAGATACTTTCTCTTGGCCCCTTGACCCCTTGTTCCCTTTTTTACTTCATCAGCATTTCCAGGTAATGCCGTGAGATAGGATCGACACCATCAAATTGATGGGCGGCGTTCTTGTTCTTTTCCGCCATCTGCTTGCGGAGACCGTCGGCCAGAACTTTGCCCAGTTCCACCCCGAACTGGTCAAAGGGATTGATTCCCCAGATGAAGGCCTCATAAACCGTACGGGCTTCGTAAAAGGCGATCAGCCGGCCGATGGCGGCCGGGGACAGATCCGGGACAATGATGGTGGACGAGGGCCGGTTGCCGGAAAAACACTTGTGCGGGTCGTCCGACTGTTTCCCCTCGGCCAGGGCCCGGGGCTGGGAGATGAGGTTGGCCCACAGTTCCTGGTGGTTAGTGACGCCTTTGGACATCTCCTGGTACTGGCCATACTGGGGCGTGATCACGCCGATGAATTCAACCGGGAAGGGATTGCCCTGGTGGGCCAGCTGGAAGAAGGAATGCTGGGCGTTGGTGCCCGGCTCGCCGAAGATGATGACGCCGGTGGGCACTTCCACCGGTGCCCCGTCGGCGGTGACGGCCTTGCCGTTGCTCTCCATGTAAAGCTGCTGGATGTGCGGCGCCAGTTCGGCCAGGGGCGACGAATAGGGAATGACGGCCTGACAGCGGTAGCCGAGGAAATTGTTGTTCCAGATGCTGATCAGGGCGGCGATCAGGGGCATGTTCTTTTCCGGCGGCGCGGACAGGCAGTGGACGTCCATGTCATTGGCCCCCCGCAGGAACGCTTCGAACCGGTCATACCCCAGATAGAGGCTTAAGGGGAGCCCGCCCACCGCCGAGGTAACACTGTAGCGGCCGCCGATAAAATCAAACATATGAAAGGCGCGCATGACCGGAAAGGCGCCCGGGTCGTCCGGCCGGTCGCCGGGGCTGCCCTTGCTGGTCACACCCACGAAATGGCGGGCCGGGTCGAGGCCTCTGTGTTCCATGAACCGCCGGGCCTGATTGGCGTTGGCCATGGTTTCGGCGGTGGTGAAGGTCTTGGAGACCACGATCCAGAGGGTGGTCTCCGGGTCGATGCGGGCGGCGATCCGGCCGAAGTCGTGGATGTCCACGTTGGCCAGAAAATGGAGGGTGATGCCCTTGTCGGCCACGGCCTCCAGGGAACGGGCCACGCACTCCGTGCCCAGGTAGGAGCCGCCGATGCCGATGACCACCACGTGTCGGAAGGGTTTACCGGTGGAGCCGGTCACGGTCCCGTTGTGGACGGCCGCGGAAAACGCCCTGATTTCCTCCAGCACCCGCCGGATTTCCGCGGTTACGTCCAGGCCGTCGGCAGTGAGCGGTTTGCCGGAAAGGTCCCGGGCCGCGGTGTGGAGGGCGGCCCGCTTCTCGGTGACGTTAACGACGGCGCCGCTGGCCATGGCCCGGAACTGATCCGTGACCTTCCTTGCCCCGGCCAGTTCCAGCAGCAGGTCCATGACGGACTGGTCAACCCGCTGCCGCGAAAAATCATAGAAAAAACCGGAACCGGCCAGCGAAAAGTCCTCCAGCCGCCGCGGGTCGGCGGTGAGATTTTTCAGGTGCATTTCAGGCCGGGTCATGGTTTCCGCCTGGCGGGTCAGGCGCTGCCAGACATCGAGACGGGTGAGTGATTCTTTCTGCATGGTCATTTCTCCGACTTGTTGTCGCGGGTTTCTCACAATCCAATCGGAGAAGAGGATTCAGGGAAACGGGGGCAGGGGGCAAGCGACCCTAGGCCCCTTGACCCCTTGAACCCTCGACTCCTTACGGGCGAAGCCCGTTATTCTTTTTCACGGTTGGCCGCTTCGATGACCTTGTTGGCTTCCTGGGCCGGCATGATCTCATAATGAGAGAAGGTCAAGGTGAATTTTCCCCGGCCGCCGGTCATGGACCTGAGGTCCGGGTCGTAGGTCTGGAATTCGGACATGGGCACAATGGCCTTGATGATCTGGTTTTTGCCCTTGCTGTCCATGCCCAGCACCCGGCCGCGCTTGCTGTTCAGGTCGCCCATGACGTCGCCCATGAACTCTTCCGGGGTGGTGACGACGATTTCCATGATGGGTTCGAGCAGCACCGGACCGGCTTCCACCGCTGCTTTTTTGAAGGCCAGGGAACCGGCGATTTTAAAGGCCATTTCCGAAGAGTCCACCGCGTGGTAGGAACCGTAATCCAGAATGGCCCGGAAATCCACGCAGGGGAACCCGGCAATGGGGCCGGCCACGCAGGCTTCCTGGATGCCCTTATCCACCGCCGGAATATAGTTCCGGGGAATGGCTCCGCCGACGATCTTGTCGACGAATTCATAGCCGCCGCCCCGTTCCATGGGTTCCAGCTGAACCCAGCAGTCGCCGAACTGGCCGTGACCGCCGGACTGTTTCTTGTGCCGGCCCTGGACCCGCACCGATTTGGTGATGGTCTCCCGGTAGGGAATCTTGGGAACACTCAAGGTGACTTCCACGTTGAATTTGCGTTTCAGTCGCTCCACCGCGGTTTCGATGTGGATCTGGCCCCGCCCGGCCAGCATGATGGCCCGGGCTTCGGCGTTGCGTGACAGCTGCAGCGCCGGATCTTCTTCGATAAGCTTGTTGATGGAGGACTGAAGCTTGTCTTCATCGCCCTTGTTCTTGGGCTCGACCTGGAATGAAATGACCGTGGGCAGGGGCTCGGCGCATTCGAAGACGACTTTCCGGGTCGGGTCGCAGATGGTGTTGCCGGTATTGGTGTTCTTGAGCTTGGCCAGGGCGACGATGGAGCCCGGCACGGCGCCGGTGGAAATCTTCTGCTTTTTCCCGACCGGCACCAGCAGCTGGTTGTACCGCTCGCTGGTGTCGGTTTTGACGTTGAGAAAAGTGCCGTCCGTGCCCATCTTGCCGGAAACCACCCGGAACAGGGAAAGGCGGCCGGCAAAGGGATCGGCTACGGTTTTAAAGACAAAGGCCGCCAGCGGTTCGTTGGCGTCGGGCAGGCAGGTCACTTCATTGCCGTCGGTGTCTTTGGCTTTCCAGGCGCCCCGGTCGGCCGGCGAGGGCAGGCAGTTGACGACAAAATCGGACAGCAGGTCGATGCCGATGCGGGAGGTGGCGGCGCCGCACAGCACCGGCACGAAGAGTCGCGACAGGATCCCTTTTTTCAAGGCGGTGTTCAACTCTTCGTCGCTCAAGGATTCTCCTTCCAGGTACCGTTCCAGCAGGGAGTCGTCGGCTTCGGCGATGTTTTCGATGAGGGCCTCTTTTTCCGCTTCCGCCTCTTCCTTCATGTCCGCCGGAATTTCGCCGGTGGTGCGGTTGCCGCTGGCGTCATAGGTGTGGGCCTTCATGTTGATCAGGTCGACCACGCCGGAGAATTTTTCCTTTTCGCCGATGGGCAGCTGCAGCAGAATCAGTTTGGGCTGGGCCAGGATATCCCTGGCGTCGCTGAGGGCCTGCTGGAAATCGGCCCGCTCTTTGTCGAGCTTGTTGATGAAGACAGCGCAGGGGATATGGCGCGTGGCGGCGAATTCCCAGGACTCCTCCGTTTGCACCTTGACGCCGTCGACGCTGTCGATGACGATAACGGCCGCGTCGGCCGCCTGCATGCAGCTGATGGAATCGGAGAAGAAGTTCTGGTCGCCGGGAGTGTCCAGCAGGTTGATGATGTGTTTCTTCCATTCATGCTGAAATATCCCGGTAGTGATGCTGGAACCGCGCTTGACCTCTTCCGGCTCGGAATCCATGGCGGTGTTGCCTTCCTCCACCCGGCCGAAACGGTCGATGGCTTTGGCGTTGAACAGCATGCCTTCGGAAATCATGGTTTTACCCGATCCGGCGTGACCGGCCAGGACGATATTTCTGATTTTTTCTACCTGCTCATCCATTTAACGCTCCTCTTCCGATATCAGGGTTAACGACTGTCGGCATGACAGCGACGGACATATTCCGTAATTACGAAAGGTTCTGCTATAAATTCAAAACGATTAGCCTATCTTTTCGGGAAAAGCAAGGCTAAAAACATTAAAAAATTCTACATTCCCCTTGGGCCCGATGATCGGCGAGACCACCGGTGTCCGGCCGTTCAGCCCCTGTTCCCCGGCAAAGGCGGATATATCCGTCAGCACTTCCCGGTGATCGGCCGGGTCGCGGACGACGCCCCCTTTGCCCACGCGGCCCTTGCCGATTTCAAACTGGGGCTTGATCAGGGCCACGATCAGACCGTCGGGTTTGAGAAACTTAATCACCGC
Organism: Thermodesulfobacteriota bacterium; assembly: GCA_040753795.1. Taxonomy (NCBI): domain Bacteria; kingdom Pseudomonadati; phylum Thermodesulfobacteriota; species Thermodesulfobacteriota bacterium. The sequence goes on along the minus strand of JBFMDX010000024.1, from coordinate 17,514 downwards.
CGGGATGACGATTTTAAGGGAGATGAAGGAAACGTCGATGGTGATCAGGTCGACCTTTTCCGGCAGGGCCTTTTCCTGCAGGTGCCGGATGTTGGCCCGTTCGATGACCGTCACCCGCTCGTCCTGGCGCAGCTTCCAGGCCAGTTGGCCGTAGCCCACGTCCACGGCAATCACTTTCCGGGCCCCGTGCTGGAGGAGACAGTCGGTGAAGCCGCCGGTAGAGGCGCCTACATCCAGGCAGACCCGGTCCCGGGCATCGACGGCGAAGGCGGTCAGGGCGGCCTCCAGTTTCAAGCCGCCGCGGCTGACATAACGGCAGGTCTCCTTGACGGCGATGTCGGCGTCACCGGCGACCAGATGCCCCGGCTTGACGACGGTTTCGCCGGCGACCTGGACGTCGCCGCTCATAATCATGGCCTGGGCGCGGTGACGGGATTCCGCCAGACCCCTTTCCACCAGGAGTTGGTCGATTCGTTTTTTGTTTTCAGGACTCATGGGATGAGATCAGGTCCAGGGCGGCCGCCATGACGGCATCGGCGTCGATCCGGTAAAGGGACCGGAGTTCACTCTGGGAACCGTGTTCCACGAAGGTGTCCCGGATGCCCAGCCGTCTGACGGAAACGCCGGAAGTGCCGGCGTCATTTAAGGCTTCCAGGACAGCGCTGGAAAATCCGCCGACCAGCAGGCTCTCCTCGACAGTGACCACCCGGGGGATCTTCTCCGCCAGGGTGCAGATCAATTCCGTGTCCAGGGGCTTGATGAAACGGCAGTTGACCACCGTGGCCGATATGCCTTTCTCGGTCAGTCGGCCGGCGGCCGTCAGGGCCTGGCAGACGGTGCTGCCCACGGCCAGAATCAGCACGTCTCCGCCGGACTGCAGCACCTCGCCCCGACCGACGGGCAGGGGGGCGATGCTCGGCTGGATGACCGCACCCGGACCGCGTCCCCGGGGGTATCGCACCGCGGCCGGCCCGTCATGCTGCACTGCGGTCAGCAGCATCCGCCTCAGCTCGTTTTCATCGGCCGGCGCCATGACAATCATGTTGGGCATGCTGCGCAGGTAGGACAGGTCGAACAGGCCGTGATGGGTGGGGCCGTCCTCGCCCACGATACCGGCCCGATCGATGGCAAAAGTGACCGGCAGGGCGTCCAGGCAGACATCGTGGATGATCTGGTCATAGGCCCGCTGGAGAAAGGTGGAATAGATGGCCACCACCGGCCGCAGCCCCTCGACGGCCATGCCGGCGGCAAAGGTGACGCCGTGCTGCTCGGCGATGCCGACGTCGAAGAAGCGGTCGGGAAAGGCTTCGGCAAAAGCGGTCAGTCCGGTTCCTTCCGGCATGGCGGCGGTCACGGCCACGATACGCTGGTCATTTTTCGCCAGCTCCACCATGGTGTCGCCGAAGACCTGGGTGTAGGTGGGGCTGTGTCTTCGGGCGGGGACGCAGTTCCCGGTTTCCTTTTCAAAGGCACCGACGCCGTGAAAATAGACCGGGTTCTTCTCGGCCGGCGGATAACCCTTACCCTTGGTTGTGGTGACGTGCAGCAGCACCGGTTCCCTGATTTCCCGGATGTTTTGCAGGATATTAATCAGCTGCTTGATGTTATGACCGTTGATGGGGCCGAAATATTCGAAGTTGAAGGCTTCAAACAGCATGCCCGGGGTGACGAAGGTCTTAAAGGATTCTTCTGAGCGCTTGGCAAACTGGTAGATATCGTCCCCTATCTTGGGCAGGGCCCGGAGCAGTTCCCCCAACTCTTTCCGCCACTCCTGAAGGTAAGTGGCCGACAGCGTCCGGCTCAGAAAGGAGGAGATGGCGCCTACATTGCGGGTGATGGACATTTCGTTGTCGTTGAGAATGACGATCAGATTTTTGTCCTTGTGCTGGTAGCCGGCCTGGTTGAATCCTTCATAGGCCAGGCCCGCGGTAAGCGAACCGTCGCCGATGACGGCGATGACGCTGGCGGGGTCGTCCCGGAGGTCGTTGGCGCAGAGTAAACCGAGCCCGGCGGAAACGGAGGTGCCGCTGTGACCGGTGGAAAAGACGTCAAAGGGGCTTTCCCCCCGGCGGGTAAAACCCGACAGGCCGCCATGCTGGCGGAGGGTGGCGAAGCGGTCGCGCCGGCCGGTCAGGATCTTGTGGGCGTAAGCCTGGTGGCCCACGTCCCAGATGACCTTGTCCACGGGAATGTTGAAGACGTAATGGATGGCGATGGCCAGTTCCACGGCCCCCAGGCTGGAAGCCAGGTGCCCGCCGGTCCGGGAAACCACGTCGACGATCAACTCTCTGATTTCCAGGGCCAGTTTGTTGAGTTCGGCCACGGAAAGCGTTTTCAGGTCTTTCGGTGAGTTGATGGTTTTTAATAGATCCACGTTAACTTCTGACTCCTTTGATTCCTTTTCAGTAGCCGCGTTCGATGATGAAAGCGGCGATTTTCCGCAGGGGGTCGGCGTTTTCTCCAAAAGACGCCAGGGCGGCCAGGGAGTCTTCCACCAAGGTGTGGGCCAGTTTCCTGGCATCCTCCTTTCCCATAAGCCCCGGGAAGGTGGCCTTCTTCTGCCTGGCGTCTTCCCCCGTCGATTTTCCCATCAGGGACGGATCGCCTTCAATGTCCAGCAGATCATCGGCGATCTGAAACGCGAATCCGATCTGTCCGGCATACGCGATCAGACGGCCGGTCGTAACGGCGTCGGCACCGCCGAGCAGGGCGCCGACATGGACGGCGGCGGTGATCAGGGCCCCGGTCTTCAGTTCCTGAAGACGCCGCAGGTCCTCCGGCGTCTGGGGCTTTTCCGTGGCCAGCATGTCCCGCATCTGGCCTTCGATCATGCCGGTGTTCCCGGTGGCGGCGGCAATGATCCGGATGCATTCCAGACGCGTTTCCGGTCCGGTCGGAACATGTTTCGCCGAGGCCAGGACCTGAAAGGCCAGGGTGTGCAGGGCGTCTCCGGCGAAAATGGCGGTGGCCTCGTCAAACGCCGCGTGACAGGAGGGCCGACCCCGTCGCAGAGGAGCGTTGTCCACACCCGGCAGATCATCATGGATCAGGGAATAGGTGTGGATCAGTTCAATGGCGCAGCCGGCATGAAGGGCGACTTCCGGGTTCCCGCCCACGGCTTCCGTGGCTGCCAGGCAGAGAATGGGCCGCAGGCGTTTGCCGCCCGCTTCCAAACAGTATGCCATGGCAACGCGCAGGCGCCCAGCCGGCACCATGTCGTCCAGGATGGCGGACAGGGCTTTATTGATCACGTCGCGGCGCTCCCTCAGGTACTGGTCCAGGGCGGCGGCCGGCCCGGCCGGGCGGTTAGCTGTCATTGCGGCTATCATCGGGAATAAAAGGCGTCTCCACGTATTCGCCGGCGCTGTTTTTCAGCAGCAGGCTGATTTTCTGTTCCGCTTCGTTCAGTTTTTCCGCGCAGGCCGCGGACAGTTTCATGCCGGTTTCAAATTTTTTCAGGGCGGTTTCAAGCGGCAGATCGCCGGATTCGATTTCAGCCACGATGGTTTCCAGTTCCTGCAGCGCCTGTTCAAAATTCTTTTTCTGTGTCATGGCGTTTCCCTCCTGTCCGGTTTGACTTGACAGTTGATGATTCCCCGGGCCACCCGCAGCTCCAGGTTGTCGCCGGCGGATACCTGCAGGGGGGTTGTGATGACGCGTCCGCCGGGAATTGTCCGGGCAATGCTGTATCCCCTTTCCAATACGGCGGTGGGGTCAAGGGCGGTAAGGGTGGCGGTGATGGTATGCAGGCGGTGGCGCTTTTCCCGGATAAAAGCGGCCGTCTGCCGGGTCAGGCCGGCACGGGCAAGTTCAATGGATCGCCGCCGGTCTTCAAGCAGCCGGGCCGGCTGTCCGCCGGTCAGCCGTTCATTCAGCCAGTCCAGACGGGTCTGCCGGCCCCGGAGGCTGTTCTTCAGCATCCGTTCCATGCGGGCCATCAGGTCATCCAGCCGCAGCCGGATATCCTGGACATGACGACGGGGATCGGCCAGGCGGCGCAGCAGGGAGGACAGCATTTCACGGTTGCGGCGAAGGAGTTTGTCGGCGGCGCTGACCAGTCGCCGGTGCAGTCCCCGGCGGGCCGCCAGCAGATCCTGCCGGACCGGGACCATCAACTCGGCGGCGGCCGAAGGCGTGGGGGCCCGCAGGTCCGCGACAAAGTCGCAGATGGTGAAATCCGTTTCATGGCCCACGGCCGATATGACCGGTATGACGGATCCGTAAACGGCCCGGGCCACGATCTCCGAGTTGAACGGCGCCAGATCCTCCAGGCTGCCGCCGCCCCGGGCGATGACCAGCACCTCCGCTTCGGCCCGCTGGTTGGCCAGGGCCACGGCTTCGGCTATCTCGCGGGCGGCGTTTTTCCCCTGGACCGCCACGGGAAAAATCTGGATGCGCAGGCCGGGAAAGCGGCGGGTGGCGACCTGGATAATGTCGTGGACTACCGCTCCCGCGGGCGAGGAGATGATGCCGATGGTGGCCGGCATGAAGGGAATCGGTTTCTTGCGGGCCGGGTCGAACAACCCTTCTTCCCCCAGTCTTTTCTTGAGTTGTTCAAAGGCGATGAGGAGTTCTCCGGCGCCCTTGGGCATCATATGTTCCAGGATGATCTGATAGGTTCCCCGTGGCTCATAGACGCTGATCCGGCCCAGCCCGGTGACCTTCAGGCCGTCTTCCGGGATGAACTTCAGGTGACGGTGCTGGCCGGCGAACATGACGGCGCCGATGCCGGCCTTGTCGTCTTTAAGGGTGAAGTAGTAGTGACCGGACCCGGCGGTCCGGAAATTGGAGATTTCGCCCTCAATCCAGATGATGGGGAAGTTTTTCTCCAGCAGGTGCTTGATCGCGGCCGTCAGGCCGGATACGGAATAAACCGTGCCGGTGGTGTTTTCAGGTGACGCCATAATCCCTTTTCATTTCAACAAATCCTGGACCCCGGGGCTGTCTCCGTCAACGACCGCGCCCGGCTGTCTACTCCTCGGTCAGCGCCGTGATCTGCGCCAGGACCTGCTGCGTGTCAAAGCCCTTCAGGCGGATGGCCCCGGACCGGCAGGAGGCCACGCAAAGGCCGCACCCCTTGCACAGGGCCGGATTGATGGTCGCTTTCCCGGGGTTGAATCTGGCGCTCTTGTCGATGAAGGACGGGGCGGAGTAGGGGCAGATGGACACGCACACTCCGCAGCTGCAGCATATCGAGGGAACGACCTCGGCAACAGTGCCGCTGGTGCGGATGGTCTTCCGGGCCAGGAGCGTTACCGCCCGCGTGGCCGCCGCCGTGGCCTGGGCAACGGACTCGTCAATGGGTTTGGGGGCGTGGGCCAGGCCGCAGATGAACACACCGTCCGTGGCGCAGTCCACCGGCCGCAGCTTGGCATGGGCCTCCATGAAGAAACCGTCGTTGTTCAGGGTGACTTTATACTGCTGGGCCAGGGGATTGTCTTCCGGGGGGACGACGGCCGTGGCCAGCACCATCAGATCCGGCGTTATTTCCAGGGGGCGACGGAGGACGGTGTCGACAACGCGGACTTTGAGACAGCCGCCTTCCGCGCGCACGTCCGGCCCCTGTTCGGCGCGATAACGGAGAAACACGATCCCTTTCTCCCGGGCCTGTCGGTACAGGTCTTCCCGTAACCCGTAGGAGCGCATGTCCCGATAGAGAATATAGACGTCCGTTTCCGGGTTAAGGGCCTTCAGCCGCAGGGCGCTCCGGATGGAATGGGTGCAGCAGACCTTGGAGCAGTAAGGCCGTTCGGGGATCCGGGAACCGACGCATTGAACAAACAGGACGGTGTTTTTCCGGGACAGGGCCGGATCTTTTTCGATCATTTTACGGTCCAGTTCCAGGCTGGTCATCACCCGCGGATCCTTCCCGTAAAGATATTGATCCGGTTTCAGCTCACCGGCGCCGGAGGCGATAATGATGACGCCGTGCTCCAACTCCACTGTCTTGTCCGGGGTCCGGACGGTGGCCTTGTAGTTGCCGACGAACCCGTCCGCCTTGATAATCTCCGAGCTCGCGAAAATATCGATCTTGTCGTCGGCCTTGATCTCCTCGATCAGGCGGTTGAGATTTTTCTGAACATCTTCTCCCTGCCAGGTTTCCTGAATCTGCCTGGCCTGGCCGCCGAGATGATTGCTTTTTTCAATCAGGTAGACGTGGTAGCCCTGCGCGGAAAGGGTTTTCGCGGCGGTAATGCCGGCAATGCCGCCGCCGACCACCAGGGCCGACGGGTTGATCTGCAGTTCGGCTTCCGTCAGGGGCTCGATGAGGGATGCCTTGGCCACCGCCATGCGGACCAGGTCTTTTGACTTGGCGGTGGCGGCTTCCGGGTTGTCCTTGTTGACCCAGGAGCACTGGTTGCGGATGTTGGCCATTTCAAATACATACTTGTTCAGGCCGGCGTTGGTCAGGGTTTCCTGGAAAAGCGATTCATGGGTTTTGGGGGTGCAGGCGGCGACCACCACCCGGTTGAGATTTTGCTCCCGGATGATTTTGGCCATGTTGTCCTGGGTGTCCTGGGAGCAGCTGAACATGTTCTTCTCGGCGTAAACGACGTCTTTCAGGGTCCTGGCGTATTCCACCACCGCCGGCACGTCGACCACCCCGGCGATGTTGGTGCCGCAGCAGCAGACAAAAACGCCGATACGGGGCGGTTCGCCGCGGGTATCCAGTTCCGTCGGTGATTCCTTCTTTTTACTCAATGTCCAGCGGGCTTCCACCAGGTCGCAGCCGGCAGTGCCGGCCGACGCGCTGGCCTCGATGACGGAGGAGGGGATGTCCTTGGGCGCTTCAAAGGAACCGCACACGAAGATGCCGGGCCGGGAGGTCCGGACCGGTTCGAAACTGCTGGTTTTAACAAATCCATAACCGTCCAGGTCGACCGCCATGGATCGAGCCAGAGCCGCCGCCGTCGGGTTTACCCCCAGGCCCACGGACAGCACCACGATATCGAACTCTTCTTCCATCCGCCGGCCGGATTCGTCAAAATACCGGATGAGCTGATTGCCGTTCTCGGTGGGAAGGATGTTGGTAATTCTGGACTTGACGAAACGGACGCCATACTGGTCGCGGGCCCGGTTGTAATACCTTTCGAAGTCTTTCCCATGGGCGCGGATATCCATGTAAAAAACAGCCGCGTCCAGGGGGTCCTTGCAGTGCTCCTTGGCCAGCATGGCCTCCTTGATGGCATAGGTGCAGCAGACCGATGAACAGTACCCCCGGGCGCCGATATGGACGTCCCGGGACCCGATGCACTGGAGCCAGGCGATTTTCCGGGGCTCTTTTTTGTCGGACGGCCGGACCAGGTGCCCGCCGTAGGGACCGGATGACGACAGGATCCGCTCGAATTCCAGGCTGGTGACGATATTTTTGGATTTTTCGTATCCGAAGTTGTCGTGGCCTTTCGGATCATAGGGGTCGCATCCGCTGGACAGGATGACCGCTCCCACCTGGAGGGTGACGTCCTGGGGCTTTTCGTCGTAATTAATGGCGCCGGTGGGGCAGACCTTTTTGCAGTTCCCGCATTTCCCCTTGGTCAGAAAGATGCAGTGGTCGGCATCGATGGCGTATTTAAGCGGTACCGCCTGGGCGTATTTGACGTAAATGGCCTTGCGCTGACTCAGGGCGCCGTCGTATTCGTTGGCGACTTTCTTCGGGCATTTTTCCGCACACAGACCGCAGGCGATGCATTTGTCCATATCCACGAACCGGGGGTGCTTTCGCAGGGAAACAGCGAAATTTCCCGCCTCGCCGGATATGTTCAATACTTCCGATAATGTCAGTAACTCGATATTGATGTGCCGGCCGACCTCGACCAGTTTGGGCGAGATCACTCACATGGCGCAATCATTGGTGGGGAAGGTTTTATCCAGTTGAGCCATCAGCCCGCCGATGGAGGAGGAGCGTTCAACCAGATAGACGTAATAGCCGGAATCGGCCGCGTCCAGTGCCGCCTGCATACCGGCAATGCCGCCGCCGACGACCATTACTGCCCCGATTTTCTTTTGAGACATGGTGATCACCTATTCCAGTAATGATTCGATTCTGCTGACATCGAGGACATGCCTGTCCATCCCCAGTTCGCTTCCCTTGATGCCCATGGCAAGCCCGAGAAGCTGGGGAAATAAAACGCTCAAGACACCGATTTCCATCTGGCGCTGCAAGGCCATCATCTGCTGGACCCGGCCGAACTGCATCTGACAATAGGGACAGGCGACGCATAGATAATCGGCCCCGGACCGCTTGGCATCGGCAAGTTTTCTTCCGGTCAGGTCCAGGGAAAGCCCGTCGTTGACGCCCAGCATGGGAGCGCCGCAGCATTCCAGCTTTAACGGCCAGTCGACGCTGACGGCGCCGGTGACCGTGACCAGTTCATCGAGCAGAACCGGCGCGACGGGATTGTCGAATTCAGTGACGTCGCTGGGCCTCAGCCCGTGACATCCGTAGTGCGACGCGATGCGAATGCTTTTAAACGGCCGGACCACTTTTTCTTTCAGCGCGCTGATGCCGATGTCATGGCACAGAACGGACAGAAAATGCCGGATGCCGATTGTTCCCGTACAGGTCAGGCCTTCTTTGGACAGTGCTCCGTTGACTTCATCCCGGAGGGCCGGGTTGTTTTTGATCAGGTGGGCGGCTTTCTTCAAATTGCCGAAGCAGCACATGCACAGCACCATCATGTCCAGGCCCGTCTTTTCCGACAGGGCCAGGTTGCGCGCGGCCATGAGCAGGGAGGTCCCGGCGTCGATGTTCCGGACCGGATAGCCGCAGCATTTGAATTGGTCGTTGTCGGCGATTTCGATTCCCAGCCGGTTGCACACGGCCCTGGCCGAAAGTTCATAGTGCTGGACTCTGGCCGGAATATTACACCCGAGAAATAACGAATATTTCATTATCGTATTCCTTAATGAGCGGCGCGTTCCCCGGAAACGGCCGGAACGGAAGTACGGGCCGCCTTTTGCGCGGCGAGGTTTTTCAGTTCATAGAAGATATCGGTTACCTTAACGCCCTGCGGGCAGTGCTCCTGGCACTGATAGCAGGTCAGGCAATACCACAGCATTTTAGAACCCATGGCCAGATCCTCCAGGCCCAGGACCAGGGAACGGATGATCTGGTGGGGAAGCAGGTCAAGATGCTCCCGGGGATCGTCGTAGTTGCCGGCTACCGGGCAGACCGTGGAGCAGTTTTCGCAGGTAAAACAGGAGGCAAAGGTGGCGGCGCGGCCGGAAAGGGCGGCGGAGAGACCGAATCCTCCGTCGGCCGGCGCCAGTGCGATTGTCTGTTCCGGCTGCCGCAGCCGCGCGGCATCACCGCCCAGAGCCTGCTGCGCTTTCCGCGGCGGCTCGGCATATTGATCCGGCGCCAGCTCCCGCTGACGAAGTCCCCGGTAAAAAGACAGGGGGGTCAGCGTCAGGGGAACCGCCTGGCCGCGCAAAATCATCTCTTCCCGGACCCGGAACCACAGATCCCGAAGGTTGATGCCTGCCGGGCAGACCACCGTGCAGCGGTCGCAGTTGGTGCAGAGGTAAACGCCCTGCTGAATGGCCGCCAACCCTCGCGGGCTCAACTGTTTACCGGCGATATAATCCTTCAGGAAGGCCATTCTCTCCGAGGGCAGAATCAAATCATTGCCGAGGCTGTCGCCGGCGACCGCCACCGAGCAGTGGAGACTGCAGGTGCAGCAGCGCGTGCAGGCATCCAGCTCCATGACCTGGCGGGTCATGACGTTGGCGGCGGCGGAATGTTCATTCATGACGCCGTTGGCCAGCAGGCTGGCCGGGGTGGTGAACACGTGAAGCATTTTGCTGAAAGGAAGATAGGCCAGGCCCAGGAGGCAGGCCGGGACATGGATGTTCCAGAAGAACTGGTAGTACTCGTAGGAAGTGAGCTTGGTCAGTTCCATGGCGATTCCGGAGAGCATGATCACCGCCAGGAGGGTCAGGGCGTAACGATCCATGGGGCCGGTTTTCAGTCGCGGCACCTTAAGGACAAAACGCCGGTAGACGGCCAGGGCGATTCCCGCCAGGACCATGAGCCCCGGAACGATCAGGAAGGGATTGAGCTTCAAATAATACCGGTCGGCCAGGGGAGTGGCGATGATCCGGTCAAGGGCATGGGTGAAGAACAGGAACATGAAGCCGGTGAAGATCAGCATGTGCATGATCCAGCGCAGCCTGTCTTTTTCCAGAATCCGCAACTGAAGCAGCACGTCCCGGAAAAAAACGCGGATCAGGATCATCAGCCGGGGGCTGAACAGGACACCGGACAGGCCCTTCAGAACGGCCGCAACACGGGTCGACATCGTCGTCTCTCCGGGACCGGTTCCGATCTGAAACCGGAACCAGCCTGACATCTTATAGAGCAGGCCGACCCCGAAGACCGCCAGGGCGCAATAGATCGCAAGCGTGTAAAACATGTCTCAGATTTCCTTATTTTCGTCGTCTTTTCCGGTCAGAAATCGCCAGAAGAACACAAAACCGATCAGGGCGGCAATCATCAGAACATAGACCACCCCCTTGGTGTGCGTATAAAATTCCTGATAGGTAAAATAAACGGGTTCCATCAATACGGTCTCCTTAAGGCTGTGCCTTTTTAATGGACATCCTTGTATTCCGGGTGTTCATAAAAGATCGGCATCCGGGTGACGATAAACCGGAAAGCAACAATGCCCACGGTGACGATGAAAACGGACAGAGAGATCTCCATCCAGTGCGGGAAGTATCGCTGGCTCGCGGGAAGCTGCCAGTTGAACGCGATCAGGCAGACATTCAGGCGGTTGATGACAATGCCCAGCACCGTCCAGGCGGCGGTCCATTTGATCAGCCCCAGATCCCTGTTGCGGACGCCGACCGCGTATAAGAGTGACGGCAGGGCGATAAATCCCAGCAGTTCGACCAGAAACCACATCCCGTAAGGCGTACCCAGCAGCCGCCAGTGGTTGCCGGCGGCAATCCCCATCATCTTGATGGTGAAGTAACCCAGCAGGACCATGGAAGCGGCTTTGCCGAACCCCAGGGTTACGCCCTCTTTTTCGCTGCGATGGGTTTCATCCATTTTATCCGCAAAATAGCGGTGAGACAGCGTGCTTTCAAAGATCACCATGGACAGCCCCGCGATGATGCTCGATATGAAAAAGAATACCGGCAGATAGGACGAATACCACAGGGGATGAAGCTTGGACGGCGCGATCAGGAAGAGGGCGCCCAGGGAGGACTGATGCAGGGTGGACAGCACGACGCCCAGCACCGTCAGCGCCAGGGTCAGCCGGACGGCCAGCTGCCGCACTTTTTTCAATCCCAGCCATTCCAGGGGGGCCGGCAGGAATTCAAGAAACAGCACCGTCAGATAGAGGGCGACGCACGCGGCCACTTCAAAAAGCAGGGAAGTGGTGCCCTGTTGCATGATAAACGGATAGGGCAGGCGCCAGGGCCGGCCGACGTCGTAATTGAGGGCGAAAACGACCAGCGCGTATCCCAGAAATCCCGTCAGCACCGCCGGCCGGACCGCGGAGTGGTATTTTTTCATTCCGAAAAGGTAGACGGCCGCCGAGGTCACGTATCCTCCGGCCGCCAGGGCCACGCCGACCAGCAGATCGAATCCGATCCAGAGCCCCCAGGGGTTGTCGTCGGAAAGATGGGTCACGGCCCCCAGTCCCATGGTAAACCGCAGGACGGTGATGATCAGCCCGAGGAAAATAATCAGCCCGGCCACGATATGAAAAGGGGTCAGCAGTGATTTGACGTCGAATGATGTTTTGTCGAACATCAGAGATCCTCCTCGGCCGGCGCCGGCGCGGCCGTTTCATGCGCCGGTGCTTCCCGTTCCTGATTGAAGATTATTTCCTTGCGTTTGGATATGGCGTAGATCCCCATCAGCAGCACCGGCCACAACCCCACCACCACGGGAACCGCGGACAGGGCGCCGGATGTCAGCTCGGGGGCCGGGGTGACGCCGAGGTCCTCCCGCATGCCGATTTGAGAGAACGGAACGCCGGAAATATACAGCCAGCTGGTGCCGCCCATTTCCGTCTCGCCGTAAATGTGATCCACATACCGGCCCGGATACTTGCGGAACCTTTCCCGGGCGATCTTGAGCAGTTCTTTCCGCTTGCCGAAGATCAGGGCCTCTTTGGGGCAGGCTTCCACGCATCCGGGAAGTTTTCCTTCCATTACCCGGGGGTAACACATGGTGCATTTCATGACGCGGGGCGTCAGGGGCTCGTCATATTCGTAAGTCGGAATCTCAAAAGGGCAGGCGATCATGCAGTAGCGGCATCCGACGCATACGGAGGGATCGTAGACGACCGCGCCGGTTTTTGTCTTCTGGAAGGCTCTGACAAAACAGGCGGAGGCGCAGGCCGGCTCCAGGCAGTGATTGCACTGGTTCTTCCTGAACAGAGGCGCTTTCCGGCCGTCGATCGCATACTTGTTGACCACCGTAAATGTCTTGGCTGTTGTCCGCCGTTTTTCATTGAGTACGGTCAGATCGGTAAACGGCTTTTCGGGCGCGGGCAGTTCGTTGACCCTGGCGCAGGCCGCTTCACAGCTGCGGCACCCCACGCACAGCGTGATGTCGTGCAGGACACCGAAGCTGTCGGGATAGCCTTCAAAGTGCTTGCCGCCGCCGGCAAGGGCCGATTTTCCCACGGCCGATCCCAGCCCCGCCGCGCCTATCCATCCGAGAAACTTCCTTCGTGACATGGACATGTGATGTTCCTCAACTTACTATGGGTTTGACTCGATTTTCTTATGGCATTCCGTGCATCCGGCCGGTTTGGCGATGTCCATTTCCCGGTGACAGCCCATGCACTGCTGATGATAGGCGCCGATGATGCCGGGTTTTAACGGATTTTCCCTGTCAAAGGTTTTGCCGTGGCAGCTGGCGCACTGGGGCGGTTTTGTCGAGGCGGGGCTGTGATGATGACAGCCCATGCACAGGGTGCCTTCCTGGTCGTGGAAGTACCCGGCCAGACGGTTTTCCTTGATATTATCCGCCAGCGCCCGGACGATCTTTCGATGGGGAAACTCGACCGCTTCATATTCTCTGGAAAGATGCTTGATCACCACTTTCTCCGGGATATCCTCATCCGGGTAGGTGCCGGTGACCGGTTTTCTGGATTGGAGCATGTCGCCGGCCATGGTCTTTTCCGCTTCCGGCGTCAGGGGAGATTCGTATCCAGACGGCGGCGTCATATGGCAGATCAGGCATGATCGATCTTCGTTGGCCGGCTTTGTTCCCATGAGGGCATGACAGCCGGCGCAATTCTTGTCCCGCGTTTTTCCGGCATGACAGCCCGTGCAGCTTCGTTCCGTATCCGCCAGATGCATGGCGGTTTCGAGGCGGACGTCTTTGCCTTCCTTTGTTCCGGTAAGGGTATGACATTGGTTGCACGGCTGGAGGCTTTCATGGTGACAGACCCGGCAGGTGTCGTTATAGGTTTCATGGCCTTTATGATCAAAGGGCACATAATTCATCCGGGTCGGTTTTTCTTCTTCCCCTGCCGGTTTCGACGCGGTCTTCAGCAGCGCCACGTCCGGTTGCTTCCGCTCCATTCTCGGAAGGGGCCAAACTTTTTCGATTTTCGCCTGGGCCTCGGCGTCGTGACATCCGGCGCAATCGATGGGCCCGCTTTCCATCTTTCTGGCCAGGTTGCCGGCGTGGCAATTGACGCAGGCCATGTGGGAGGCCAGGCGCATGGAAATGACCTTGTCCGTTGTTTCGGCACGATGACAATAGCGGCAGGTGCCTTCCTGGCCCTTGGCATAAAACAGTTTTTGCTCTTTTTCGTCATATTCGTGGTGACACTGCTCGCATTTTTTCTGCCGCGCTTCAGAATGCCGGAAGTGCAGGGAGGCGTCAAACCCCATGGGCCGGCGGGAAGAAACGTACTGTTTTTGTTCTTTATGGCAGCCGTCGCACTCCACCGGGCCGGTTTTTTCCCGCGCTTTTTTCATGTCCCCGTGGCAGGAGATGCATTCCTGGTGATAAATATTCATCACCTCGACCCGGTTCGTATCTTTTGTCCTTTTGAACTTCAGGGAAATACGGTCTTTTTCCGGTAGATGGCAGACGGTGCAGTCGCGGTTTTTTTCGGACAGGGCCTTGGTGTGAGCATCGTGAAGAAATTCAACCGGTTGCTTTTCCAGGTGGCCGAAGGCGGTCAGGCCGTCGATGGAAATCAGGTCAGGGCGAAGCTGCGAGGGTTCCGGCGAAGACGGATCCCGTCCATACAGGTCGGTGCAGAATATGCCCATCGTGACTATTGATAACACACAGGCGAAATAAGCCAGATGTTTTCTCGTCATCATTTTCCGATAATCCTTAAATAATGATCAACCGTTTCAACTGGTTGTCGCCGCATCCCGGGATTATATCCGGTTACGGCCCGCGCTCATGCCCGGCGACCCTCCACGGAAAAATGTTTTTTCCGCAATAAAACGACCCTCCTTTTTAGAATATTTTTCTACGGATTGCAAAAAAAAATTGCTGTTATTTCGGAAAAGGCGCAAGTTTATTCCCGTCTTGAATCGGAAGGCGCATCGCGATCGCAGGCGGGAAACCATGCCTTCCGCTACTGGTCTAAAAGCGGAAAAGGGGTGAAAAAGTATTTGATTATCGAAAAAGTTTTTGATACTTATTCCCCCTTGTGGCGTTGGTGCAAAAAACGAAAAACAGGTCAGTGACCGGAAGCGACAGCGCCGCCCGAATACAACGCTTGATATTTAAATCGATATATTGGCAAACCCGTTTTTTCGGAGGAATTCAAATGGTTCGATTGACAATCGATGGAAAGGAGATCCTGGCGCCGGAAGGAAGTACCATCCTGGGAGCGGCCAGGAGCGTCGGCATTCGTATCCCGACGCTTTGTTTCCATGAAAGGCTGAAACCCATCGGCTCCTGCCGCATGTGCGTGGTCGAGGTCCAGGGGTTTCCGGAGCCGGTAACGGCCTGTGACACCCAGGTGGCGGAAGGCATCATGGTTACCACCCATTCGGAAAATCTTTTTCGGATGCGGCAGGAAACCCTGAAGCTCCTGCTGGTCGATCATCCCCTGGATTGTCCCATCTGCGACAAGGCTGGTGAGTGCACGCTTCAGGATCTGGTGGTTGAGTTCCAGGTCAAAGATGTGCCCTACCAGATTCCCCGGAAGGAAAAGAACGCCACCTATGCCACCTCCCTGATCCGATACTGGCCGGATCGTTGCATCCTTTGCCTCCGCTGCGTCAGCGCCTGCAGGGAAATCAAAGGGATCGGCGCTCTGGAGGTGAAGAATGAAGACGGTGTGCATCAGCTCGCGGTCAATACGGAAACATGCGTTTCCTGCGGCGAATGTCTGCAGGTCTGCCCGACGGGCGCGCTGACGGAAAATCTAAGCGACATCAAGGGGAAAGCCTGGACCATAGAGAAAGTGCCCACTACCTGCACTTATTGCGGCTGCGGCTGCCAGATGGAGCTGAACATATTTAATAATCAGATTGTCGCCGTCACGGGGCGAAAAGACAGCAGCGTGAATCAGGGCAGTCTGTGCGTGAAAGGCCGGTTCGGCTATGAGTTTGTCTCCAGTGAAGAGCGTCTGAAAACCCCCCTCATCAAGCGGGACGGCCGGCTGGTCGAGGCCTCCTGGAACGAAGCGTTGAGCCTGGTCGCCGAGAAGTTAGGTAAAATAAAAAAGGAATACGGTCCGGACGCGATTGGCGGGCTGACCTCCGCCCGGTGCACCAATGAAGACAACTATATATTTCAGAAATTCATGAGAGCGGTGATCGGTACCAACAATGTCGATCACTGCGCCCGCCTCTGACACAGCTCCACGGTAGCCGGTCTGGCTGCCTCTTTCGGAAGCGGCGCAATGACCAATCCCGCCAGGGACGTACTGAAGGCGAAGGTGATCCTCATTACCGGAACGAATACGACGGAAAACCATCCCATCATCGCCAACTCTATCTATGAGGCGGTCCAGAAGAACGGTGCCAGGCTGATCGTGGCCGACCCCAGACGGATCAAGCTGGTCGATATCTGTGACCTGTGGCTGCGCCCGAAGGTGGGAACGGATGTCGCCTGGATCAACGGTCTCATCAACGTCATTCTCAGCGAGAACCTTCAGGCTACGGAATATATCGAGGCCAGGACCACCGGTTTTGAAGAACTGAAAAATTGCGTTGCCCGTTATACTCCTGACTATGTATCGGAAATCACGGGGATCCCCGCCGATGACCTGGTTGCCGCTGGCCGGATGTACGGGACGGCAAAACCCGCGTCCATTCTTTATACCATGGGAATCACTCAGCACACACACGGAACCGACAATGTAAAGTCTCTGGCGAACCTGGCCATGCTCTGCGGAAATGTGGGTGTCGAAGGCGGTGGCGTCAATCCCCTGCGGGGTCAGAACAACGTGCAGGGCGCCTGTGATATGGGCGGCCTCCCCAACGTGTTCACGGGCTATCAGCCGGTAACGGATGCCGCCGTGCGGGAGAAGTTCGCTGCGGCCTGGAAGGTGGCGTCCCTTCCCGCCGATATCGGCATGACCGTGACGGAAATGATCCCGGCGGCCGGCAGCAAGATCAAAGCCCTTTATGTCATGGGAGAGAACCCCCTGCTCAGTGATGCCGACCTGAATCACGTGGAAAAGAGCCTGGCGAAACTGGATTTTCTGGTGGTTCAGGATATCTTCCTGACGGAAACCGCGAAAATTGCGGATGTGGTACTGCCCGGCGTCTGTTTCGCGGAGAAAAACGGCACATTTTCCAATACCGAGCGCAAGGTACTGAGAGTGCGCAAAGCCTTGGATGCCCCGGGCGAAGCCATGGATGATTATCGAATCATCACGGAGATCGCCGGCAGAATGGGTTACCCCATGGTCTACACGGACGCGTCCGCCATCATGGATGAAATCAACAGGGTCACCCCGAGCTACGCCGGCATCCGGTATGATCGGATAGAAAAAGAGGGGCTGGTGTGGCCGTGCCCGGATGAAAATCACCCGGGAACTCCTGTCCTTCACGTCAACCAGTTTACCAGGGGAAAGGGACAGTTCTTCCCCATCGAGTACAAGCCTTCGGCGGAAGTCAGCGACGGCGAATATCCTTTTGTCCTGACAACCGGCCGGGTCCATGCGCATTATCATACCGGCACCATGACCCGGAAAGGCACCGCGTTAAACCGTATCTATCCCGAGGCGCTGGCGGAAGTCAACACCGAGGACGCGAAGGCCATTCATCTCGCGGACGGGGATTATGTCAATCTGATTTCCCGGCGCGGTCAGATGAAAATAAAGGCCATGGTTTCCGATGTGACCGATCGGGGGGTCGTGTTCGTGCCGTTCCATTTTATTGAGGCCGCCGCCAACAAACTGACGAACAGCGCGCTTGATCCTGTATCCAAGATACCGGAGTTTAAAATCTGCGCCGTCCGGATGGAGAAAGTGTGATGGAACCGTCTGGAGTCTGTCCGTAACAAGTAAATAAAAAATGTACACAAAGGCCGCCCGAAAGAAATTCAAGGGCGGCCTTTTT